>NZ_JAFREK010000016.1:0-69917 GCF_017377535.1 Faecalibacterium sp. Marseille-Q4137 | reverse complement strand
GCAGGCGAGAATTGCAGCGGGCCCGGCAGCTACCGGGAAAAGCTGGTCTGTGAAAAACGGGCGCTCACCCTGCGGGGCGCGGGAGCTGATGCCACCACCCTGATCTTTGGGGACGGCGGCAAGCTGCCCCACCCGGATGGGCGGCCCACCCACACCTTCCGCAGCTACACCGCTTTTTTCAGCGGCGGCAGCGTAACGGTGGAGGATCTGACCATTGCCAACGATGCCGGTCCGGGCAGTGCCGTGGGGCAGGCCATTGCCGCCTATGTGGATGCCGAAAAGGCCGTGTTCCGCCGGGTAAGGCTGCTGGGCAACCAGGACACGCTCTTCTGCGCGCCCCTGCCCGAGGCTGAACGGGAGAAGGACGGTTTTCTGGGTCCCCGCAAGTTTGCGCCCCGCCGCCCCTCGGCGCAGTATTACCAGAGCTGCGAGATCGCGGGGGACATCGACTTCATCTTTGGCGGGGCCGATGCCCTGTTTGAGCAGTGCATCCTGCGCACGGTAGACAACCACCTTTCCCATAGCTACATCACCGCCCCCTCGGGCAGCGCCAACGGGCTGGGCTTCGTGTTCTGGGACTGCGATTTCGTCTCCGACTGCCCCGCCGGAACGGTCTATCTGGGCAGGCCCTGGCGGCCCACCGGCAAGACTGCCATGCTGGACTGCCGCCTTGGAGCCCACATTGCACCGGAGGGCTTTTCCGGTTGGAATGACCGCACGGACACCTGCCTTGCCCGCTTTGCCGAGGCCGGAAGCAGCGGCCCGGGGGCACGCCAGCGCCCGGACTGGGTCGCAGCGCCCTCTGCCGCCGATGCCGCCGCCCTGCTGGCCCGGGCGCGGAAGCTCTGCCGCCCCTGAGATCAAAAACAAAGGAATACGAATATGAAAAAACTCCCCAACGCCGTAAAATGGCTCATTATCGTGGTGGTGCTGGCCCTGATGGGCTGGATGCTGGTCAAGGTGAACGACCGCGCCTCCCGCGTGAAGATGCCGGAACCGGACAATAGTCTGGGCATTTACCGGAAAGCAGATGCTTAAAAAGAGAGACCCTCTCCGTCATTCTGAGACAATGACGAAGAGGGTCGTTTTACTTTGTATCCGTTGCAATGAACCAGAAGGTCGTGCCTTTGCCCAGCGTGCTCTGCACACCGAAGCGGAAGCCGTGCTGCTGGAAGATGGCCTTGGTGATGGAAAGCCCCAGGCCGGTGCCCTGCTTGCCCGCATCGGAGCGGGAGCGGTAATACCGGTCAAAGATATAGGGCAGATCCTCGGCACAGATGCCGGGGCCGTGGTCCTCGATCTCCACCCGGACTCCCTCGGGCACCTTAGAGGCCCGCAGGAGGAAGATGCCGTCCCCGCCGATGTGGTGCATAGCGTTGCCCAGCAGGTTGTGGAGGGCGCGCTGCATCATGTTGGGGTCGGCATAGACAGGCAGCTCTTCCTCCGGCAGTTCCAGCTTGAGCTGCCAGCCATTTTGGGCACAGACCGCGTCATAGCGCTCACTGACCTCATCGCAGAGCTGGCCCATATCAAAGTGGACCTTCTCGCACTTTTCCGCGCCGCTGGTCACCTTGCTCAGCTCCATGACGCTGGAGACCAGCGCCGTCAGCCGGTCGGCCTCATCCACGATGATGTTCATCTGCTCGTCCCGGTGGGCCTTGTCGTCGCCGGTGATGTCCCGCACCGTCTCCGCATAGCCCTTGATGAGGGTCAGCGGGGTGCGCAGGTCGTGGGAGACGTTCGCCAGCAGGTCGCGCTGCATCTGAGCCGCGTGCTGGACTTCCTTGGCCATGTGGTTGAACTCCTGCGCCAGGTCGCCCAGTTCGTCCCGGCGGTTGGTCTCCACCTGCACGGCATAATCGCCCTGTGCCACCTGCCGGGCCGCCCCCGAAAGCTGGCGCAGGGGCTTGGTGAACCACTCGCTGAACAGCCACGCCGCGCTCATGGAAAAGGCAAAGATCAGCGCCGCCGCCAGCGGCAGCACCGTGCTCATCACTTCACCGGCCTCCGAGACATGCATCAGGCTGGTGGTCACCAGCACGGTATAGCTGCCGTCGGAGGTCGTTCTGCCCACCATCAGCTCCACCGTGCCCGAGGGCGTGGGCGGATTGATCTTCCGCACGCAGCTGCCGGTCTCGCGGCAGAGCTGGCGCATGGCGCGGGCGGTGCTGTAAGAGGGCAGCTCGCTGTTTTCATCGGTGGGCCGGGTGCGGTGCAGGTTGCAGTAGGAGAGGTTCTCCACCTTGAAGATCTGCCGCAGCGTGACATCGGAGATATCCACGCAGAAGCTGCTCATGCCGCCGTTTTCGTAGATCTCGCTGCTGAGCTGGTTGAAAAACTGGCTGTTGACATAGAGCTGACTGCCGAACCCCCAATAAGAGAGGGTCTGACCGTCGGCAATGGCATCGTCCAGCTTCTGCACGATGGCATCCGCCTGTTCGGTCAGCTGCTTCTGGATATGGGTGGTGTACAGGGGCTCCAGCAGCTGGGTGCACAAAAACCAGAACAGCACCAGCAGCAGCAGACAGATGAAGCAGAGGAACCACATCAGCTGCCCGCGGATGCCCACGGTACGCCGCTTTTTTTCGGGTTGCCGCATCAACCGCAAACCTCCTGTTTAACGCGCTGCATCCGGGTCGAACTTATAGCCGATGCCCCATACGGTGGCAATATAGCCCCGGCATTTGCCCAGATGGCCGCGCAGCATCTTGACATGGGTATCCACGGTGCGGTCCTCGCCAAAATAGTCGTAGTTCCACACCTTCTGCAGGATCTTCTCCCGGCTCAGGGCAATGCCCTTGTTGGAGGCCAGGAACACCAGCAGGTCAAACTCCTTGGGGGTCAGGCTCACATCCTCGCCCGCCACCCGCACGGTGTGGCTGGCCGTGTCGATGGTCAGTTCGCCGAAGGTCATGGTGCCGTCCGATGCCTCGGAGCGGGGCATGGTGCGGTTGAGCACCGCCTTGACACGGGCCACCAGCTCCCGCGGGGAGAAGGGCTTGACCACATAGTCATCCGCGCCGCCTTCCAGACCGGCCAGCTTGTCATATTCCTCGCCGCGCGCGGTCAGGATGATCACCGGCGTGTTGATGTGGCGGGCGCGCATCTCGCGCAGGCAGGTCATGCCGTCCATAAAGGGCATCATCACATCCAGAATTACCAGATCAAAGCCGCCGCCGCTCAGCAGCGAAAGGGCGGCAGAGCCGTCGCCCGCTTCCTCGCAGACATAGCCTGCATATTGTAAATGCTCCCGGATCAGTTCCCGGATGCGGGGTTCATCATCAACGATCAGTATCTTTGCCATCTGAGGTTTCCTCCTCGTTATCAAAATAGCTCCAGTTTCTAGGGGTATCATAATATAATTATTGGAAAATTTTGTGAAGTTTAAGTGAATGGTTTGGAAAACCGCCGCCCCATTTTTCTTAGTATACCACAAAAGCTCTGCAAGAAACAGCAGGTGCCTGCCGCCCGCTTGCTTCTCTGCTATAAAGTGTGCTATACTGATTTGATAAAAACAACCATCAGAACAAAGGAAATCTGCCTATGCGCATCGGATTCGTTGAACTGCTTCTCATCCTGCTCATCGCGTCACTGACCATCGGGCCCAGTGCGGCCCTGTGGGTAGACCGCTGGCTTCGCCGCGCCAACCGGGCCAGCGCCGCCGCTGCCCGCCGCCGGGCCGTGCAGGAGGCCCAGCGTGCCGCCGAGCGGGAGGAAGTGCTCCAGAGGTTCCAGAAATTGAGCATCGTGTTTACGCTGGCCGCGGTTGCTGCGCTGGTCTGGGCGCTGGTGCTCCGGCCCATTGAGGCCCCTCCCAAAGCCTACACTGCCCCGGATCACCGGCAGGCCTCCGGCGCGGCACAGGCAGAGCTTTCCACCGACCGCAGGGAGATCTGGGATCTGGGCGGGTATCAGGGTGTGGACTGCATCCGCACCCGGGATGGCCTTGTCTATGCGGCGGCGTGGAACGGCTCCTCCCTGAAAAAACGCACCAGCGATCTGGTGCGCACCGACGGCGGCAACGCTGCGGTCATCCTGAGCGTAGAGGGCGAGCTGACCGGCTTTGCGTTCGATGCTGCGGGAGACCTGTGGCTCACAGTCCTCACCCCTGCCGGGGGCACCCTTTGCCGCGCCCGGCACGACAGCTGGGGCGCTTCGGTGGAGCAGGTGGTCACGCAGATCGACGGTGCCCCGCTGGGGGCCCTTTCTGCCGTGGAGGTCGGTGCGGACGGCAAGGTCTACTTTGCCGTGGTCGGGCAGGAGAGCGCGGAACAGGGGCTGGAAAGTGCCCTGCGCACCGAGCTGCTGGCCCACACCGGAACAGGTGCGGTATACGTTTATGATCCCGCTGCCCGCACCGTGGAGCAGGTGGTGGGCGGCATTGCCGGAGCGTCCGGCCTTGCGCTGGACGAGCGCACCCAGACCCTCTACATCTCCGACCTCGGCAGCCGCTGCATCTGGAGCGCGGCGGCCTCTGCCCGCAGCCTGACCGCAGGGGGCAAGGGCTGTCAGAGCAGCTTCAGCGGGCTGCCGGGCTATCCCGGCGCGCTGGCGCTGGATGAGGACAGCACCCTCTACATCAGCTACCGCTGGGCCAGCTCCAGCTGGCTGGAACGCCATGCAGGCAGCACCTTCCTGCGCGGCGTGGCCCTGCGGCTGAGCGAATCGATGCAGGAGAACCTGTTTTCCCTGCCCGCCGACGGCATCCGCGCCGAGGCCGTTTCCACCGCCAGCGGAAGCTGGCTGTGGAGCTTTTCCGGCAAGCCTCAGGGCAGCAGCTCTGCCCTCTGCCCGGTGGAGAACCGGGTGTATTTTGGCATTGCGGGAGAAAAAGCGCTTTATTCTGTACGGGTCTGAACCGCTCCGTCACGCTTCGCGTGCCAGCTCCCCTGCCAGGGGAGCCCTTGGCATCCCGGAAAAATTGTTGTAAACGCTTGGGCCCAATCGAACACAGAACATCGGGCCATCGCGGCAACCGATCGATACGAGGTAATTGATATGACAGACGCATTCAAACAACAGATCCAGGCGGAAGCCCGGCAGGCAGTGGAAGAGCTGCTGGAACAGGCAAAGCTGAAAAAAGGCGACGTGTTCGTGGTGGGCTGCTCGTCCAGCGAGATCGTGGGCGGGCACATCGGCAAGGACAGCAGTCTGGAGGCAGCGCAGGCCGTCTACGCAGGCATTGCACCGGTGCTGGCCCAGCGCGGCATCTGGCTGGCGGCACAGTGCTGCGAGCACCTGAACCGGGCCATTATCATTGAGCGGGAAGCCTCCGAACAATACGGCTGGGAGGAAGTGTGTGTCGTGCCCCGGCCCCATGCGGGCGGCAGCTGGGCCACCACCTGCTGGAAGCAGTGCAAAGACCCCATTGCCGTGGAGGAGATCCGCGCCCACGCCGGTATCGACATTGGCGGCACCCTGATCGGGATGCACCTGCGCCGGGTGGCCGTGCCGGTGCGGCTGAGCCTGAACCGGATCGGTGAAGCAAACATTCTCTGCGCCCGCACCCGTCCGAAGCTCATCGGCGGAGAGCGCGCAAAATATACCGAGGAGGACTGATGCCCTATGGCAGAAAAAACACCGGAAGAGATGCGGGAGGCCGTGCTGGCCATCCGTGAAAAGATGGCCGCCGCTGCCCGGGAGGCAGGCCGCGACCCTGACGAGATCCAGCTGTGCGCCGCCTGCAAGACCCGCACCGCTGAAACCGTGGCCGCAAGTGCCGCCCTGCCCATTGACGTGTTTGGCGAAAACCACGTGCAGGAGCTCTGCGCAAACTTTGACGCAGGCGCTTACTGCGGCAAGCCCAGCCATTTCATCGGGCACCTGCAGACCAACAAAATCAAAAAAGTCCTGGGCCGGGCCAGCCTGATCCAGAGCGTGGGCAGTGAACACCTTCTGACCGCCATCGAGAAGGAAGCCGCCAAGGCGGGCATCGTGCAGAACGTCCTGCTGGAGGTAAACATCGGCGGGGAGGAGAGCAAGAGCGGCGTTTCGCCGGAAGCGCTCTGGCCCCTGCTGGATGCCGCTGCCGCGCAGGAGCACATCCGGGTCAAGGGTCTGATGGCCATTCCCCCGGTCAATGATGACGATGCACAGAACCGCCGGTATCTCGCCGCCGTCCATGACCTGTTCGTAAAGGCCGGGGAGCGCGGCTATTCCAACGTGGAGATGCAGACCCTCTCCATGGGCATGAGCGGCGATTATGAGAACGCCATCCGCGAAGGCGCAACGCTGGTGCGCATTGGCACCGCGATCTACGGCGAACGGGATTATAGGAAAAGATAAAATTGCTCGCCCTCTCAGTCTCGCTTCGCTCGCCAGCTCTCCCAAAGGGAGAGCCCTTGGCATAAAGATGAAGCTTGCAAATCCTGCCAAAGCCTCCCACTTTGGGGGAGGTGGCATTGCGTCAGCAATGACGGAGAGGGTGAGCCCGTTAAAAAGGAGGAACCATGGCAAAGCAAAACATCAAAGACCCCGGAGCGCATCACAACAGCAGCGGCGCGCTCATCCGCCGCTTTTTACCCTATCTGGCAAAGCACAAGGCAGTGCTCTTTCTCGACCTGTTCTGCGCCGCGCTGACCACCCTGTGTGACATCTTCCTGCCCAAGATCATGAGCACCATCACCAACTCGGCCATGGGCGTGGGCATCACCCTGACCACCGGCATCGTGCTCAAGCTGGCGGGCATCTACTTTGTGCTCCGCATCATCGACGGCGCGGCCCAGTATTTCATGTCCGGCATCGGCCACATCATGGGCGTGCACATCGAGACCGACATGCGCCGGGATGCCTTCGACCACCTGCTGCTGCTCGACCACACCTACTACAACAACACCAAGGTCGGCACCATCATGGGCCGCATCACCAACGATCTGTTCGATGTGACCGAGTTTGCCCACCACTGCCCCGAGGAATTTTTCATCGCCTTTATCAAGATCCTGGCCTCCTTCATCATCCTGTGCCAGGCCAGCATCCCGCTGACGCTGGCGGTGTTCGCCTGCGTGCCCCTGATGGGCGTGGTGTCCGTTTACCTGAACGGCCGTCTGCGTGCCCGGTTCCGGCAGCAGCGCATCCAGATCGGTGAGCTGAACGCTACCATCGAGGACAGCCTGCTGGGGCAGGGCGTGGTAAAAGCCTTTGCTGCCGAGGAGCAGGAGCGCGCCAAGTTCGAGCAGGGCAACAAGGACTTTGAGCACATCAAGACGCTGGGCTACTACGCCATGGCGGCTTTCAACACCTCCACCCGCCTGTTCGACGGCCTGATGTATCTGGTGGTCATTCTGGCGGGCGGCCTGTCGCTGGTCAACGGCAAGATCACCGCCGGTGACCTGGTGGCTTACATGCTCTATGTCACCACCCTCATCGCCACCATCCGCCGCATCGTCGAGTTTGCCGAGCAGTTCCAGCGCGGCATGACCGGCATTGAGCGCTTTGCAGAGATCATGGACACCCCCGTGCCCATCCACGATGCCCCTGATGCCCGGCCCCTGCAGCCCGGCCCCGGTGCCATCCGCTTTGACGATGTCAGCTTTGAGTACCCGGACGACCACAACAAGGTGCTCCACCATGTCAGTCTGGACATCAAGGCAGGCGAGCGGCTGGCTCTGGTCGGCCCCTCCGGCGGCGGTAAGACCACCCTGTGCAACCTCATCCCCCGCTTCTACGATGTGACCAGCGGCCACATCTACATCGACGGGCAGGACATCCAGCAGGTCACCCTCAAGAGCCTGCGTGAGGACATCGGCATCGTCCAGCAGGACGTGTATCTGTTCAGCGGCTCTGTGGCGGATAACATCGCCTACGGCAAGCCCGATGCCACCCGGGAGGAGATCATCGAAGCCGCCCGTCTGGCCGGTGCAGAGCGCTTTATCATGGCCCTGAAGGACGGCTTCGACACCTATGTCGGCGAGCGCGGTGTCAAGCTCTCGGGCGGCCAGAAGCAGCGCATCGCCATTGCCCGTGTCTTCCTGAAGAACCCGCCCATCCTGATCCTGGACGAGGCCACCAGTGCACTGGACAACGAGAGCGAGATCCTTGTGGGGCAGAGCCTGGAAAAGCTGGCCCATGGCCGCACCACCCTGACCATTGCCCACCGCCTGACCACCATCAAGAACTACGACCGTATCCTGGTGCTTGGCTCCGAGGGCATTGTGGAATCCGGCACTCACGAAGAGCTGCTGGCAAAGCAGGGCGTGTACTACCGCCTATGGAACCAGCTGCCCGGTGAGGACACCTTATAACAGGAGAACGTTTATGACAGAACGTGAAAAATGGGAAGCAGGTCTCTGGTACGACGCAAACTACACCCCGGCGCTCTGTGCCGAACGAGAGAAAGCCGAGGAGCTCTACACCGAGTTCAACCAGACCCGCCCCTCTGAAAAAGCAAAGCGGGCAGAGCTTCTGCGTCAGCTGCTGCCCCACATGGAAGAACATGTGGTCATTCTGCCGCACCTGTATGTGGATTACGGCTATCACTGCTTCATCGGTGCGGGCACCTACATCAACCACGGTGCTTACCTGATGGACTGCGCAAAAATCACACTGGGCAGGCACTGCTTCATCGGCCCCAACTGCGGCATGTACACTGCCATCCACCCCATGCTGCCGGAAGAGCGCAACAGCGGCCTTGAGACCACAGCCCCCATCACACTGGGGGACAACGTCTGGCTGGGCGGTGATGTCACCATCCTGCCCGGGGTCACCATCGGCTCCAACACGGTCATCGGTGCAGGCAGCGTGGTCACAAAGGATATTCCCTCCGGCGTGGTGGCCGTGGGCAACCCCTGTAAGGAGCTGCGGCCTATCACCGAAAAAGACAGCATCCGGTATCAGAAATAATTGCAACAACAAAACGCGGGACCGCTGAGTTTTCAACGGTTCCGCGTTTTGTTGTGGAAAATCAGGTGTTATTTTTCTTCCGGTTCATCGTCCAGCTTTTTCCGGTTCTTCTTCACCAGATATGCACAGAATTGGAGCAGTGCAAAGCAGAGCAGACCTGTCGAAACACCAATAAACGCAGCGCCCATCCAATAGCCATAGGCCAGGCCCCACAGCACCGTAACCGCCACGGCCGCCAGCAGAGAATAAACCGCATTGGCTCCCATACTGGAAGAAAGATGGCGGTCCCACAGGCCATTCCGGACGCACTCTGCACCGGTGTAAACACATCCGGCCATAAAAACGACCCATTCTCCGATCGCTTTATCTGCATTGCCCGTCAGCAGCTGAATCACCATTGCGGCCAGCAGACCGCCCCACATCAAGCAGAAGCCACGCTCCCCAATTTTGCGCAGAGTTTGCTCCTGCATCTCATCCAGAACATTTTTCTTGCTGTACAGTGAAAATTTCATTTCTCATTCCTCCCAGAACAATTCATCCAGTGTTTTTCCCAGAATTTTGCAGATGCTGCGGCAGAGATTGATGGTGGGGTTGTACTCGCCCTTTTCGATCGCGTTGATGGTCTGGCGCGAGACCCCAGCCGCTTCTGCCAATGCCCCCTGCGTCATATCTTTTTCCGCGCGGGCAGCTTTCAGTTTCAGATTCTTCGGCATCCTGTCACCTCGTCTATTTCCTGTGAGGGCAAGCTCATTCCCTCTGGATACAGAATAGCACTCGCCAGACATTATGTCAAGTATAATTTACTTTTTGTCTTGTATTTTATATTTCAAAAATAGAAAAAGCCCCGTGTCCGGCATATCGCACCGGCATGGGACTTTGCAATGATTTCAGAAAAATGTTCCCGGCCCGCCGGGATGTAAGGATGCAACCGGACGCGCTCCAAAATCCCGGAGATAGTGCTGTTCCAGTTCGTCCGTTTTTGCCTCAAAAATAACCACGGCAGATTTACAATCGTTTTTTCATCAGCTTCAGGTTCGTTGCTTCCGCCATCCCGAAGCCGCCGTAAAAGTGCATGTGGTGCGCATCATCCGGACAGACCAGTTCAATCATCTGTGCACCACGTTCCCGCACACGCTGTTCCACTTCTTGGAGAAGTAATCTGCCATACCCCTTGTTCTGATACTCCCCGAAAATCAGGATCTCGTCGAGATAATAGAATGTAAAATCATCGTAGCTTTCCAAAAAACCGATAACAAGCCCTGTTGGAATATCGTTGTCATCTTCTTGCATCAGGCAGAGGGAATCCTCCATCGTTACCATCTGACGGATTCGCTTATATGCCTTTTCATAGGTCCAGCACCCGCCAGAATGTTGGTTGTAGTGGTTCATATAAAGCGTTGCTGCTTTTTCAACATTTTCCTCTGTAATAGGGGTATAGTTCATTGATTCAACTCCTTCTTATAAAAAGCCCCATACCCACACATTCAGAGTGCAGGCATGGGGCCATGAAATATCAGGTTTTATTCTCCCACGATGAGCCGCACAGCACCATAGATGCCGGCATCATTGCCGAGGGTAGCGGCAACGATGGGGGTCTCGCGGCAGGAGCTGAAGGCATAGGTCTTGAAATGCTCCCGCAGGGGGTTGAAGAGGACATCTCCGGCACGGGCGACACCGCCGCCCACCATAAACATCTCGGGGTCGGTGGTGGAGGCAATAGAGGCCAGCGCCATGCCCAGGATGTCGGTCATCTCGTCCACCTCACGGGCGGCCAGTGCATCGCCTGCACGGGCGGCATCAAAGACATCCTTGGCGGCAAAGTCGGTGCCGCGCAGGGTGCAGGGGGTGTCCGGGTTCTCGTCCAGCAGCTTCTTCATACAGCGGACCACGCCGGTGGCGCTGGAATACTGCTCCAGACAGCCATGCTTGCCGCAGCCGCAGACCGCCGTCTCGTGGGGGTTGACGGTGATGTGGCCGATCTCGCCGCCTGCACCGTGTGCACCTTCGATGATTCTGCCGTTGACGATGACACCGCCGCCGACACCGGTGCCCAGCGTGACCATCACCGCGCTGCGGCAGCCCTTGGCACAGCCCATCCAGATCTCGCCCAGCGCGGCCACGTCGGCATCGTTGCCCACCAGCACCTTGATGCCATCCAGCAGGCCGGACAGCTGGATGGAGACGTTCCGCTCACCCCAGCCGCCGAGGTTGGCGCAGACAATGGGCACGATGCGGCTGTCCAGCACAGGGCCGGGCACACCGACACCCACGCCCTCCACCTGCTCGGCAGTGATGCCGTTTTCCTGCATCTTGTCCTTCACGGCCTTGGCCAGGTTCCCGAGGATGTGTTCACCTGCATTGGAGGTGTCGGTGGGCACCTCCCACTTTTCCAGCAGAGCGCCCGCCGTGGTGAACAGGCCCACCTTGGCCGTGGTGCCGCCCAGGTCGATGCCGAATGCGTACTCTTTCATATTCATTTACCCCTTCTTTGCGGCGGTCAGGCCGCCGGTTTTCTCATCGTTATCATTATAACATATCCATTTGCAAAAGACAGCGGCTGAAACAGGATTTATGCAAAAAGCCGAAAATTCGTTTCGATTTTTGGCAAAGCAAAAGGCCCTCCCGCAGTGGGAGGGCCGGAAAGCCTTGGGAGAACTTACTCCTCGTCAGAGGATTCCTCTTCGTCATCCTCATCCTCGTCGTCATCATCCGTCTTGGGCTTATAGAAAATGCCGCTGAGGAAGATGCTGATAAAGTACAGCAGGCACATGGGCACAGCCACGAAGCACTGCGACACGATATCGGGCGGGGTGATGATGGCTGCGACCAGGAAGATCAGGACAATGGCAACGCCGCGGCCCTTCTTCATGATCTCGGGGTTTGCAATGCCCATCTTGGCCAGAATGATGGTGACCAGAGGCATTTCAAACACACAGCCGAAGATGATGAACATGGTCAGGCAGAGGTTGATGTAGCTCTCGATGCTGATGGATGCCGTGATGTAATCGGTACCCTCCAGCGTGACGAGGAAGTTCAGCATGAACGGCAGGGTGACCTTGTAGGCGAACAGCACACCTACGCAGAACAGAGCCAGACCGAACAGCAGCACCAGCCGGAAGAAGAATCTCTCGCTCCGTTTCAGGCCGGGTTTTGCAAAGGCGTAGACCTGATACAGCGCCACCGGAATGGTCACGATCACCGCAGCGATCAGGGACACCCGGAAATACTGCATCAGCTTTTCCTGCGGGGCCAGGAACACGAAGGTGTAGTTCGCATTCATTGCCATGGCCGTCAGCAGGTCGATCAGCTTATCCGAAATTGCCAGGAAGCCGATCACGCCCACTACAAACACCGCCGCGCAGATGATCAGCCGGTTCCGCAGCTCTTTCAGATGTCCGGTCAGCGTCATGCTGCCGTCGTCCGACATGACTTCGGCTTTCTTTTTGCGCTTCACGTTGGTAGCCACAAATTACTCCTCGTCCTTCTTCTCAGCCTTTTCCTCGGTCTTGGTCTCGGCAGGCTTGGCGTCGCCGTTCTCATCCACGTCTTCCATACCTTCCTTAAAGTTCTTCATGGTCTTGCCGAACATCTTGCCCAGCTTCGGCAGGTTCTTGGGTCCAAAGATGACCAGAACGATGATCAGAACAATGATAAACTCCTGAGGTCCGATTCTCATAATAATAATCTCCTTTTTACTCTTGCCGCGCCGCTCTGGCGGGCTGGATTCCAGTTTTTATCCTACAACCGCGGGCGCGGGTGTATCCATGTACTTAGACCTTTGCCTCTTCGGCAGGGGCAGCTTCCTCAGCGGGAACAGCCTCGGCAGGGGCTTCGTTTGCAGCGGGGGCCTCCTCGGGCTTTTCCTCTGCAGCAGGCTCTTCTGCCTTTTCCTCTGCCTTCACAGGCTCAGCGGCAGGCTCCTCAGCCTTGACAGGCTCTTCGGGCAGCTCCTCCACGGTATCCTCCAGCTCGGCCACTTCCTCGACCTCTTCGGCCTTCTTGGCTTCTTCCTTGCTGGTCTTACCAATGTTGGTAAAGCTCTTGGTGACATCCTTCATGCTGTCGTCGATGTCCTTCTTGATGTCGGTCAGGGGAGCAACGGCTTCCTTGATGGGGGCCTGGATCTCGTTCAGGGGCTCCACCACATTCTTCTGGATCTCCTCGGAAGCGGCACCGGTGTACTTCTTCAGCTCCCGCAGCATCTTGCCGAGCTTGCGGGCGTACTCGGGCAGCTTATCGGGGCCGATGACCACGAAGGCCACGATGGCCACCAGAATCAGCTCTGTAAAACCAATTTTCATAGCGTTCCAATTCCTTTCCTCTCACACAACAGGCATCCTTTGCGGCCTGCCGTGCTGTTACTGCACAGGGGATGCGGCGCGGTGTGCGCCTTTGTTGCCCTATGTATACCGGAAGTGTGTGAACTTCAAATGAACTTATTTTGAACAGTATATGAACAAGAGCAATTTCATGTTCATTTATATAACAATTCATATACCCTGTCAAAGATATTACGTCCTGGAATCACTCGACCAGATTGGTCAGCGTGCCAATGCCCTCGATCTCGCACCGCACCACATCCCCGGGCTTGAGGAACTGCGGCGGGTCCATGCCCATGCCCACACCCGCCGGGGGGCCGGTGGCAATGATGGTGCCCGCTTTCAGGGTCATGCCCTGCGAAAGCTCGGCAATGACATGGTCGATGTCAAAAATCTGCAGGGCGGTATTGGAATCCTGCCGCTTCTCGCCGTTGACAAAGCTGCGGATGCCCAGCCTGGGCGGGTAGTCGGCAAAGGCATCTGCCGTGACGATGCAGGGCCCGATGGGGGTAAAGCCGTCCAGACTCTTGCCGAAGTACCACTGTTTGTGCGCCGTCTGCACATCCCGGGCCGAGACATCGTTCAGGATGGTGTAGCCGAAGATGTAGTCCCGGGTCTGACCGGCGGGCACATCCCTGGCATCCCTGCCCAGCACCACAGCCAGCTCACACTCGTAATCCAGCTTTTTCACCAGATCGGTGTGGGCCTCGATGGGGCCGCCGTCCGGCACGGCGCGGGTCACGCGCTTGGAAAAGTAGATGGCATCCTCGTGTTTGGTGGCAAAGGCAGCGGCAGAGTATTTCTCCGCCTCATCGGAGTGGGCCATATAATTGATGCCCAGGCAGATGACATCCTGCGCCGGGGCCGGGATGGGGCTTTCCAGCGTGACGGCCTCCACAGGCAGAGCAGGAATGCCCGCAATGGCCAGCGACAGCCCATACCGCACCTGCGGGGTCAGAAACGGGATGGCCTCGCTCAGGGTCTCATAGCTCAGGCCCAGCCAGCTCAACGGCCAGACCTGCCGCCCATCCTCCGATAAAATCGCCGGGTCTTCCACGCCGTCCGGCAAGCGGCAGGTAATAAAGCGCATATCATATTCCCTTTCTCAGTGCCGATACGCAATGGCGTTCCGGATACGCTCCGCCTCTGCCTGACCGGCCAGCTGGCGCACCAGTTCCAGTGCAAAGGGGATGGCACCGCCCAGCCCATAGCTGGTGGTGATGTTGCCATCCACCACGATCTCTTCATCGTGGACGATGGCACCGGCCAGCTGATCCTGGAAGCCAGCGTGGGCGGTGGCGTTCCTGCCCTCCAGCAGGCCCAGAGAGGCCAGGATGCTGGGGGCGGCACAGATGGCGGCCACCTTCCGGCCCGCCTTTGCAAAGGCGGCACAGGTCTCGGTGACCGTCTTGTTGGCGGCAAGGTTGGGTGTGCCCGGGATCCCGCCGGGCAGAACGACCATGTCCACATCGGAATAATCCACTTCCTCGGCCAGCGCATCGGCGGTCAGGTGGATCTTATGGCTGCTCACCAGCTCCCTGCGGCCCATGGCAGAGGCCACGATGACCTCCACCTTGGCGCGGCGCAGCAGGTCTACCACCAGCAGAGCTTCGCATTCCTCGGTGCCATCGGCAAAAAATACAACTGCCTTACTCATCTTTACAGACTCCCTTCTAAAAAAGCGCACCGCAGGGCGGGTGCTCCCCTGCCCCGCGGCGCGCGGTCCGTGTTATTCTTCGGCGGGCTGTTCCGCCTTTTCTTCCAGCAGGCGGCGCAGCACGCTGTCATCCTTGCTGATGACCCGGCTCACCCGGCTGATGATGGCGCTGGATGCACCAATGTTGCCCATGATGCTGGTATAGCTCTGCTTGTTGACCAGCTTCTCCGCAATGTTATACCGCTGCTCCATTGCACTGAGCTCGGCGTAGCTGCACACATCCTGTAAAAAGCGGTAGCACTCCTCAGGCGTTTTCAATTCCAGCAATGCAGAATACAGGCCGGACTCTCCGGTGGGATGATCTTTTGCCATGGCTTGTTCCTCCCCTATCGTTCAGGTTGGGTCTGGCCCGCGCGGGGCACTTCAATACACTACTCTATTGTAGTGCAAACGCGGCAAAAAATCAACGGGAAATTTACAGCATTTTTTCCAGCGTGGTCAGCTGCATGGGAATGCCCGCAGCTTCTGCCTCGGCGGGGCCCAGCACGCGGTAGCCCTTGGTCTTGAAGAACTGCAGCACCGGCAGGCACTTGGTGTGCACCTCGCAGTACAGGCGGCCCCGGCCCTCACCCCGGGCCAGACGCTCGCAGGTGGCCAGGATATCCCGGCCCAGTGCCTTGCCCCGGTACTCGGGCTTGAGGTAGAGGTGGAGCAAGTGCAGGGCCGTGTTCTCCATCTTCCAGGCAAAGTAGCCGATGGTCTTGCCGCCCAGCACCACGAGGAAATAATTCACATCGTTGTCGATATCTGCCTCAATGGCATCGGCGCTCTGCAGCGTTTCCACCAGTGTGTCCAGCTGCTTTGCAGGGTAATAGCGCTTGTAGACCTCGTGCCAGATCTCACTGGCAAGGTCAGCGTTGGCGTGAATGTATTTGGCCTTTGCGACCAGCTTGTAATCGGGTTTCATAGTGCTCCTTATGCGTATACGATATAATCCGGCTTGCGGGGGGCGGCGGGCCGGGGCTCCTCTGCCGGGTAGCCCAGAATGCAGTGGCCCACGCCGATATAGTCCCCCTCAATGCCCCACTTTTTCAGCAGGGCCTTGCCCTCTTCGGTCTCGAACTCTTCCTTTGCGCGGTTGATCCAGCAGCTGCCCAGCCCGATGGCGGCAGCAGCGTTCATCAGGTTGCCCATCACAAGGCTGCCGTCCTGCACACCACAGCGGGCGTTGGCATCCGCCAGCACCACCAGAATGGTGGGGGCACCGTACATGGGGTCGCCCGTGTTGCCCATCACGGCAGCATTCATCCGGGTGAGCTGGGCGCGGGTCTCGGCATCCTGCACCACCACGATCTTTGCGCTCTGGCGGTTCATAGCGCTGGGGGCAAAGGTGCCTGCACGCAGAACGGCTTCCAGCTCCTCTTTCGTGATCTGCTCCGGCTTGTAGGCGCGGCAGCTGCGGCGGGTCTCAAGGGTATGTAAGGTCTCATTGGTCATAGCAATTTCCCTCCCTAAAAGTTCTGGTGTTATTGTACCATACAACGCCGTAAAGTGCAAAACAAAAAGGCGGCTGCGCCTTCCTTTTTGAAAGCGCAGCCGCCTGATTGCTCTTCGTTGGTTTGGAACGAGATGTTTTACAGCGCGGTCTTGATGTTGTGATGCGTGGAGCTGTAACGAACAACTGCTTCCATCAGGGCAACGGGCCACAGAATGACCTTACCCAAGATCTCGGCCGGCTTGACATCCACCGTATCCATGCTGTTGATGCCGAACAGAACCAGACAAGCAATGCCGCAACCCAGAATGTAATAGTACATAAGTCAAACCTCCTATATTTTTCTCACAGGCTTACGCCTGAAGCTCAAGTGTCGGCGGGGCGTTTTCCGCTCTCCGCATCCTTACTATACCGCAGTTTTGATATAAAGTCAATATCCAAAAACGTGAAACAAATTAAAGTTTCTTTTGAAAGCCGTTTTGTTCATGTAAATAAAGCAGTAAAGTTTGCTTTGCTTTATAAATGTAAAGTCAGTGTCCTGAATTGGCCGTGAGCCGGAAACAAATTGTTCCTATTCTGCCCTGAAAGAGGCCGAAAACAGGCGTTTTGTACTTGTAAGAAAAACAGGAAATGGTGCACAAAGCTCCATCTGTAATTTTGTGCAGAGCGCCCTGCAATAACAGCTGTTTTTCATACGTTTACAGGTTAAGGAAAGACGTGTCGGAATTTTTTGTTTTTTGAAGTGAGGACACCGCCATGAAGAAAATTTTTCGCAAAAAAATTTTTGCTTTTTTCCTCTCGGCCCTGCTGGTGCTGACCCTTTCCCTGCCCGTTTTTGCAGACATGGGCCCCAAGCCCTCGGTCACGCTCAAGCTCTATTACACACCGGGCCAGCGCTATGCGGTCACCCTGCTGGGCAATACGGCCCTCAACGGCCCCTGGACCGCCCCGGCAGACTACCGGGAGCGAATGGGTTCCCGGGAGGCCTGGGAGGCCTTCCGGAACTACCCCGCCCCCGAGGGCTACTACTTTCTGGGCTATTTTCAGGAATACCCCGGCGATGCCGATGCAGAGTTCGTCTGGGGCTACTACCCGCCCAACAAGTTCTATGTTCTGCTCTATAATATAGAGACTGGTACATTCTACCGCAGCGAGGAGCCGGTAGAGCGCTATGCCTTTTCCAGCGAGTGGCAGGTGCTTCTCGATTCCCAAGACGGCCTGCGGGTCTACCACAACCGCAACGATTCCGACATTCTTTCCTCCTTTGCCGCCCGGGTGCTCATCACCCTGATTTTAGAGCTGACGTGGGGCATCCTGCTTTTCGGGCTGCGCGGCCCCGCCCAGCGTGATCTCATCGGTAAGGTCAACCTTGCCACGCAGATCATCCTGAACCTCGGGCTGTGCTACGGCACGCTTTATCTCGGGCCGATGTGGGGCAATTTCCTTTATTTTGCACTAGAGGTGCTGGTGTTCTCCGTGGAAGCCTTTGTCTACAACCGGTATCTGCCCTGGCCGGAGGGCAAAAAGCCTCACCCCATCCTCTATGCGCTGACCGCCAATCTCCTTTCCTTCGGCATCGGGCTGGAATTGAACACCCACTGCACCAACACGCAGATCCGGCTGATCGGGCTTGTCTGTCTGGTGCTGTGGTACGCCGGGCCGTGGCTCTGTCAAAAGCTGCAGAAAGTGCAAAATGCACAATAAAAAGAAAAATATTCGTCAAGAATCAATCTTGTTGCGCACCGGGAAATCCGCTATAATAGAAGCGTCAAACCAGATTTTACCGGAAAGGAGACACGGACGTATGGCAAAAGCATCTCAGGTCGTTTTACTGGAAAATGAGTTTTACCTCATCAAGGCACCCAATGGGAAGGTGTTGGAGATCAAGAACTTCAACACGGAGAACGGCGCGGCCATCCGTCTGTGGGACTACGCCGGGCATCCGTGGCAGCAGTGGCAGTTCGTGGACGCTGGCGAGGGACGCTGGCGGATCAGGAACCGCTTTACAGGCAAGTTTATCGATCTGGCCCTGGGCGGCGTGGTCGAGGGCACCTGGCTGCACCAGTGGGGCCGCACCAGCGGGCTGAGCCAGTGCTGGGAGCTGGAGTCCACCCGGAACGGCCGCACCCGCATCCGCAATGTGCTGGCCGACAAGTACATCGACCTTGTGGGCATGAACACCTCCAACGGTGCACAGGCCCAGATCTGGAATTACGTCTCGGGCGGCAATCAGGAATGGAACCTGGTGCGCGTTGACCCCGACACCGCGCAGACCAACGCCCGTGCTGAGGAAAAGCGGGACCCAGAGCCCACGCCCTCCCAGCGCAAGCACCAGAATGATCTGGTGCGGAAGCTGAACAACGCCGGAAAAGGCCGGGCTGCACGGAAATAAGAAACGATAAAAGCGTCCCACAGGGGGCTCCCTGTGGGACGCTTTTTGTAATGCTGACAGAAACGGAGAATTGCTGATGGATCCCAAATTCCCCATGCGCAACACCACCCTGTGCTATCTGGAACAGGATAATGCCTACCTGATGCTCCACCGCGTGACCAAGAAGAACGACCTGAACCACGACAAATGGATCGGTGTGGGCGGCAAGTTTGAGCCGTTTGAAAGCCCGGAGGACTGCCTGCTGCGGGAAGTGCAGGAGGAGACCGGCCTCATCCTGACCTCCTACCGCTGCCGGGGCGTGGTGACCTTTCTTCTGGGCGAGCTGACCGAATACATGTTCCTTTACACCGCCGATGCCTGGACGGGCACACTGGTAAAGGATGCCGCCCGGAACGAGGGCATTCTGGAATGGGTGCCCAAAGAGCAGGTGGAGCAGCTGCCCATCTGGGAGGGCGACAAGATCTTCTTCCGCCTGCTCGAGGAGGACAGACCCTTTTTCTCGCTCAAACTCCGATATGAAGATGATACGCTGGCTGAAGCCGTGTTGGACGGGAAACCTTTATAACTCCCTCAGTCACGGCTTTGCCGTGCCAGCTCCCTCAATGAGGGAGCCTTTTAGCCTCCCTCATTGAGGGAGCTGGCATCGCGTAAGCGATGACGGAGGGAGTTTAGTTCAGCTTCAGATCGCCCTCTTTGATCCAGCCCAGCTTGCGCTCGATCTCGCAGAAGAGAACGCTCAGGACTGCGGGCAGAACAAAGCAGATGAGGACCATGGCAGCCCAATCCATGGGGGTGATGGCGGCCTTGGTGCCGGCGGCGATATCGTTCACCCAGCCGGTGTACACGCCGATCTGGCCCACCAGACCGCAGGTGCCCATGCCGGAGGAGACCGCCGCGCCGTTCATCTCAAAGTGGAACAGGCAGGTCGCCAGCGGGCCGGTGATGGCCGAGGCCAGCGTGGGGGCGATCCAGATGCGTGGGTTCTTGATGATATTGCCCATCTGGAGCATACTGGTGCCCAGGCCCTGGCTGACCAGGCCGCCCACACCGTTCTCCTTATAACTCATCACGGCAAAGCCGACCATCTGGGCGCAGCAGCCTGCCACAGCAGCGCCGCCCGCCAGACCGGTCAGGCCCAGAGCCGCGCAGATGGCGGCAGAGGAGATGGGCAGAGTCAGCGCCACACCCACGATGACAGACACCAGAATGCCCATGACCAGCGGGGCCTGCTCAGTGGCCCACATGATCAGGGTGCCCACCTGGCTGGCGGCGGCACCGATGGGAGCCGCGATGAGCATGGAAAGGCCCACGCCCACAAAAATGGTCACCAGCGGGGTAACAAGGATATCGACCTTGGTCTCCTTGCTCACGGCTTTGCCCATCTCAGCAGCCACAATGGCAATGATCAGGACAGCCAGCGGGCCGCCTGCGCCGCCCAGCGCATTGGCCGAGTAGCCCACAGTGATCAGGCTGAACAGCACCAGCGGGGGGCAGTGCAGTGCCCAGCCGATGGCGCAGGCCATGGCCGGACCGCTCATGGCCGAGGCATAGCCGCCCAGATCGACCAGCACCTCCAGCCCGGTCTGCTGGCCCAGCGTTTTGATGATGGTTCCGATCAGCAGGCTGGCGAACAGGCCCTGTGCCATGGCACCCAGAGCCTCGATGAGATAACGCTGCGGAGTGATAACGATATCCTTCCGCTTCAAAAAGTCCTTTACACTTGACATAGACTCTTCCTAACCTTTCTCTCCCGGCCCATTGCGCGGGAGCTTTCCGTGTCAAGTATCATACCATACACCTGTCAAGACAGCAAGAGGAGGCCGCGTTTTTCGTCCAAAGCGACAAATTTCACAGCTTTGGATGCAATGATTCTGCCTTCCTGCTCGTTTTTACTGTGGAGCGTGTTTTTCTTTCCGATTTTTCTGCCTGACGCGATGCCGGAGCACAGCGAACTGATTGACGGCGACACGGGTTTGGGTGTATACTGGGAGAGTAAAAATAGCTTTATCCGCAATTATGCGAGACTATATTGGCGGGCCGGTGCAGTTCGTGTATCCTGCCCGGTCCAGCTTGGAGGCAGAGCAAGCGGCATGAAACCAACATCTTTCAAAAAATCAAGCAAGAACGGCACCGGCCGCAGCATCGGCCAGGCTGTTGCGTGCCTTGTGATGGCGGCAGCCATCACCATTGGCGGTGCGGGCACCACCTTTCTGCTGGCATCCCAGCCTGCGGGCCTGACGGTCGAGCCCGCCGCCTTGCAGACTGAGGGCAGAGTGACTCTGCCCAAATTCGATCATAAGAGTGACAGGAGCGAGGCAAAGGCCGAGAGCACCCAGCAAGAGGAGAGCGCTTCTTCTCAGGAGCAGGCCGCAGCCAGCACCCCTGCCGCACCCGTGACCAAGGCAGAGAACACCGCCGCCCCGGCAGAGAGCACTGCCCCCGCTGCGGAGCCCGCTGTGCAACCGGAAGCCGCACCCGCCGACCCCATGGCCGGGGATGCTTCGGAGATCGAGAACGAGAACTCCTTCCCCCACTTCCTGACAGAGACTGAGGCGCTGGCTGCCGAGGACCCGATGGCCGCTCCTGAGGAGGCCGCCATCCTGCCCGAAACGGAGGAGACCGCCCCCGTAGCTGAGGAAGCGCCTGCCGCTTCCGAGAACGGCGAGGAGATGCTGGCCGAGGCCCAGATCAAGGATATCAACGGCACCGTTCTGCTGACCCCTGAGGAGATCCGGGATGCACTGGACAGCGGCACGCTGGACGAAGAGAGCATCGACCCCACCTGTCTGACCGGTGAAAACGGCCTGCTGCAGTGGCTGTGGGAATTCTTCTTCGGCAAGGATGAGGAAGAAACGCCCCAGTATTCCGGCTGGCGCACCGAAAACGGCAAGACCTATTATTACGACCAGAACACCCACCAGCCCGTCACCGGCATCCAGAGCATCGACAACAAGCTCTATTATTTTGATGCCTCCGGCGTGCAGCAGCCCGCCACTTTCGGCATCGATGTTTCCAAGTACCAGAGCAGCATCGATTGGGACAAGGTGAAAACGGCAGGTGTGGAGTTTGCCATCATCCGCGTAGGCTACCGCGGCTACGGCTCCGGCGCGCTGGTGCAAGATCCCAAGTTTGAGGAGCACTTCACCAACGCCCGCAACGCCGGGCTGCGGGTGGGC
Source organism: Faecalibacterium sp. Marseille-Q4137 (assembly GCF_017377535.1). Classification (NCBI taxonomy): domain Bacteria; kingdom Bacillati; phylum Bacillota; class Clostridia; order Eubacteriales; family Oscillospiraceae; genus Faecalibacterium; species Faecalibacterium sp. Marseille-Q4137. The sequence goes on along the minus strand of NZ_JAFREK010000016.1, from coordinate 48,040 downwards.
ATCTACTGCTTCAGCCAGGCCGTCAACGAGAACGAGGCCCGCGAGGAAGCACAGGCCTGCGTCTATGTGCTGAATGGCCGCCAGCTCGATTACCCCATCTACTTTGATACCGAGGCTTCCGGTGCAGGCAATGGCCGTGCCGATGGTCTGGGCGTGGAAGACCGCACCAAATGTGCTGTGGCTTTCTGCGAAGAGGTCAAGGCACTGGGCTACAAGCCCGGCGTGTACGCCTCCACCACCTGGTTCCGCAAGCGGCTGGATATGAGCCAGCTGTCTAACTACTACATCTGGAACGCCCACTACAACGTGGCCTCCAGCCCCATTGCCTGCAACATGTGGCAGGGCACCTGCACCGCCCGCATCCCCGGCTACGGCGGCCAGATCGATGTGAACATCAGCTATATGGGCTGATCTGACTGCAAACAAAAAGAGCGAAGATTCGGTTGAATCTTCGCTCTTTTTTTGATACGCCTTATGTTTTTAAGCAAACATATCCTTCAGCTTCTTGAAGAAGCCCTTGCGCTTTTCGTAGTTTTCCTCTTTCAGGGTGCCCTCAAACTTCTTCAGGGCATCCCGCTGGGCCTTGTTCAGCTTCTTGGGGATCTCCACCTCGCACTTGACGTACATATCGCCCCGGCCGCGGCCGTTCAGATACTGGATGCCCTTGCCGCGCAGACGGAAGGTAGTCCCGCTCTGGGTGCCTTCGGGCACGGTGTACTCCACCTTGCCGTCAATAGAAGGCACGGTGATGCTGTCGCCCAGAACCGCCTGGCTGTAGGTGATGGGCACCGTGACCCAGACATCATAGCCGTCGCGCTGGAACACCTCGCTGGGCCGGACCGTGACCATCACGATCACATCACCGGCAGGGCCGCCGTTGACACCGGCATCGCCCATGCCGCGCAGTGCAAAGCTCTGATCGTCGTCGATGCCCATGGGGATGGACACCTCCAGCGTTTTTCTGGCGGCAGTTTTTCCGCTGCCGTGGCAGACCTTGCAGGGGTTCTTGACCAGCTTGCCCTTGCCGCCGCAGCGGGAGCAGGGCTGCTGGGTCTGCATCACGCCAAAGGGAGTGCGCTGCTGCCGGATGACATAGCCGCGGCCGCCGCAGTCCGGGCAGGTCTCGGGGCTGCTGCCGGCGGCGCAGCCGCTGCCATGGCACTCCGTGCACTCCTGCTGGCGGGTGATGGTGATGTTCTTCTTGCAGCCATGCACGGCCTCATCAAAGCTCAGGGTGATCCGCACACGGATATCCTGACCCTTGCGGGGGGCGTTGGGGTTTGCCTGACGGGCAGAGCCGCCAAAGCCGCCGAAACCGCCGCCAAAGATATCACCGAAGATATCGCCCAGATCGACCCCATCGCCGCCAAAGCCGCTGAAGCCGCCCGCGCCGCCGCCATTCTGGGCTGCATAGCTGGGATCAACACCGGCAAAGCCGTACTGATCGTACAGCTGGCGCTTCTTCGGGTCCGAAAGCACCTCGTTGGCTTCATTGACTTCCTTGAACTTTTCCTCGGCATCCTTATCGCCGGGGTTGTAGTCCGGGTGGTACTTCATGGCCAGCTTGCGGTAAGCCTTTTTGATCTCCGCATCGGTGGCCGTTTTGGATACTCCCAGCACTTCGTAGTAATCGCGCTTTTCCTGTGCCATAACCATACCTCTATAAAACCAGCAAAGGCCGCCCCGGCAAAACCGGAGCGGCTTTTGCTTTTATCCGGCACGCCTGCCCGCCGGTTTGGCCGGGCATCTGCCGTTTGTGTCAGAACTTAGACTTCCTTGAAGTCAGCGTCCACAACGCCGTCATCGTTGGGCTTCTGCTGGTTGTTTGCGCCAGCATCGGGGCCGGGCTGTGCGCCTGCAGCCTGCTGGGCAGCAGCGGCAGCCTGATACATCTTCTCAAAGACATGGCTCAGCTCATCCTGCTTTGCCTTGATCTCATCGATGGAACCGGACTGAACAGCGGTCTTGAGGTCGGCCAGCTTTGCCTCGGCTTCGCTCTTCACGTCAGCGGGCATCTTGTCGCCGTTCTCCTTCAGCATCTTCTCAGTCTGGAACACCATCTGATCAGCGCCGTTGCGGATATCGACCTCTTCACGCTTCTTCTTATCATCGGCAGCGAACTGCTCAGCTTCCTTCACAGCCTTGTCGATATCCTCCTTGGACATATTGGTGGAAGCGGTGATGGTGATGTTCTGCTCCTTGCCGGTGCCCAGATCCTTTGCGCTGACCTTCACGATGCCGTTTGCATCGATATCGAAGGTGACTTCGATCTGAGGCACACCACGGGGAGCCGGAGCAATGCCATCCAGGTGGAACACACCCAGGCTCTTGTTGTCGCGGGCAAACTCACGCTCGCCCTGCAGAACGTTGATCTCAACAGAGGGCTGGTTATCAGCGGCAGTGGAGAACACCTGGCTCTTGTGGGTGGGGATGGTGGTGTTGCGGTCGATGATCTTGGTGCACACGCCGCCCAGGGTCTCAATGCCCAGGCTCAGCGGGGTGACATCCAGCAGCAGCAGGCCCTTGACATCGCCCTGCAGAACGCCGCCCTGGATGGCAGCGCCCACAGCCACGCACTCATCGGGGTTGATGCCCTTGAAGGGCTCGCAGTTCAGTTCCTTCTTGACTGCATCGTAGACAGCGGGGATACGGGTGGAACCACCGACCATCAGGACCTTCTTCAGGTCAGAGGGACGCAGGCCTGCATCCTGCAGAGCCTTGCGGACAGGGGTCATGGTGCGGTCGACCAGATCAGCGGTCAGCTCATTGAACTTTGCGCGGGTCAGGGTCATATCCAGATGCTTGGGGCCGGTAGCGTCAGCAGTGATGAAGGGCAGGTTGATCTGGCTGCTCATTGCGCTGGACAGCTCGATCTTTGCCTTCTCAGCAGCTTCCTTCAAGCGCTGTGCGGCCATCTTATCCTTGCGCAGGTCGATGCCATTCTCGTTCTGGAACGCATCTGCCATCCAGTCGATGATGCGCTGGTCGAAGTCATCGCCGCCCAGGTGGGTATCACCGTTGGTGGCCAGAACCTCGGTCACGCCGTCGCCCATCTCGATGATGGAGACATCGAAGGTGCCGCCGCCCAGATCGTAGACCATGATCTTCTGGTCCTCTTCCTTATCGATGCCGTATGCCAGAGATGCGGCAGTGGGCTCGTTGATGATACGCTTGACGTTCAGGCCGGCAATGGTGCCTGCGTCCTTGGTTGCCTGACGCTGGCTGTCGTTGAAGTATGCAGGAACGGTGATGACTGCATCGGTGACAGTCTCGCCCAGATAAGCCTCGGCATCAGCCTTCAGCTTCTGCAGGATCATAGCGCTGACCTGCTGGGGAGTGTACTCTTTGCCGTTCAGGGTCACCTTGTGGTCGGTGCCCATATAACGCTTGATGGAAGCCACCGTGTTCTCAGGGTTGGTGATGGCCTGGCGCTTTGCGACCTGACCCACCAGACGGTCGCCGGTCTTGGTGAAGCCGACAACAGACGGGGTGGTGCGTGCACCCTCAGAGTTTGCGATAACAACGGGCTCGCCGCCCTCCATAACAGCCACGCAGCTGTTGGTAGTACCAAGGTCGATACCAATGATCTTACTCATAATGAAAGCTCCTCTCAAATTCAGAACGTTTTTTGTTTATATGATGCTCAAATGTTACCAAGCGGATGTTATATTTGAAAACCCTTGCGGGGTCTTGCAAAATCACTCTGCCACAACAACGGTGGCATGGCGGACGATCTTATCGCCCAGCTTGTAGCCCTTCTGGTAAACTGTGATCACGGTGCCGCTCTCCTGCCCATCGGGGGCGGGGATCTGCTGCACGGCATTCATAAAGTTGGGGTCAAAGGGCTTACCCAGCGCCTCGATCTCCTCCACATGGAGGACGCTCAGCGCCTTGGCGGCTTTGTCCAGCGTCATGGTCACGCCCTTCTTGTAATTCTCGTCGGTGGTGGGGGCGTTGGCCGCCATCTCCAGCGTATCCAGAATGGGGATGATCTGGTTCACGGCAAAGGACACGCCGTCGTTGAACTTCTGGTCAGCCTCACGGGTGGAGCGCTTGCGGTAGTTCTCATACTCAGCGGCCATCCGCAGCAGCTGATCCTTGGCCTGATTGGCATTCTTCTCAGCCGCGTCCAGCTTTGCCTTCACAGCCTCCAGCTCCCGGGCCTTCTTGTTGAAGAAGCCATCCTTTTTCTTGGGGTCTGCCGCTTCAGCGTTCGTCTCGGGAGCCGCTGCCTGCTCAGGTGCAGTTTCCGGGGCGGCCTGCTCGGCGGTGTTGGGCTCCACGGCAGGTTCTTCTGCCTGCGGGGTCTTTTTTGTTTCTTCGCTCATTCCAGGTCCTCCTTATAGATCACAGTCCGCCGGGGTGCGGCTGCCTGCGGGGTATCTTTTCGTTTGCCGCTCATTCCTTCGCCAAGCTGATCGGCAAAGGTGTGGAGCAGCGGCATCAGCTTCTGGAAGGGCATCCGGGTGGGGCCGATGAGGGCCACGGAGCCCCAGAGGCCTCCGCCCACCAGATACCGGTCACTCACGATGCACAGGCCGGGGATCTGAGGTTCCAGATCCTCGCCCAGCAGGATGCTTTCGCTCTGCTCTGCCGGGGGTGCAATGAGGGCGGCGGCCTGCTCTTCGTCGTTCAGCAGGCTCAGGATGCTGCCCACCTTGCCGTCCAGCTGGGGCCAGTCCAGCAGGTACTGCTCACCACCCAGATACACATGGGGCTGGGTGGAATCCTGCAGGATGGCGGCGGCGGCGCTGATCACCGGCACCAGCTCCGGGCTGATCTGGCTGCACAGCTCTGCAAGGAGCCGGGGCGACAGATCAACAGGAGCCACAAAGGTCAGGTTCCGGTTGAGCAGGGCGGCAAGCGCCGCTGCATTTTCCCGGGAAAGACCGGTGCGGACCCGCGCCACACGGGTGCGGACATAACCGGCAGTGGTCACAGCCAGCACCGCTGCGGCGCTGCGGCCCACCTGCACCACCTCGTAGTGGGCGATGCAGAGATCCTCAGCACAGGGGGTGCTGACGGCGGCGGTGCAGCCGCTGATGGCGGCCAGCGCCTTGGCGGCACCCTGTGCCAGCTTTTCCGGCTCGTGGTCAAGGCTCGCGAACACCGCGTCCACACGGGCGCGGGTCACACGGTCCAGCGGCTGGTCATCGGTGAGAAGATGATCCAGATAATAACGGTAGCCCTTGGCACTGGGGACACGGCCTGCGCTGGTGTGGGGCTGCTCCAGCAGACCCAGCTTGGTCAGCGCGGCCATCTCGTTGCGCAGCGTGGCACTGGAAACTGCCATATCAAAGTAGTTTGCCAGCACACTGCTGCCCACGGGCTCGCCCTCGAGGCCATACAGCGCAACGATCGCCTGCAAGACACGCTGTTTGCGTGCATCCATCGTCATAGCGCCTGCCTCCTTCGTTCGCTTTTTGTTCTTTAGCACTCCTTCTTCCTGAGTGCTAAGACCATTATATCCAATTTTGCGGCGCTGTCAATAGCTTCTCAGAAAAGTTTTGAAAGATTCATAATTCTGTCATAAAGCTGGCTACACCCTCTCAGTCAAAGCCTGACGGCTTTGCCAGCTCCCCCGAAGGGGGAGCCAAGGGCTATCCCAGATTCAGCAGCATCTGCCCTCTGTGATGTCTTGCCTCTCCCTTTGGGAGAGGTGGCATTGCGTAAGCAATGACGGAGAGGGTTCGCAACCTAAAAAAGCCGCCACACATCGCTCTGTGCAGCAGCTTCTCTATTATAAGGTATTATTCCTCCATCTGCTTTGCCAGAAATGCCGCCGCCACGTTCACCGCCTTGAGCTGGGCGGCATCGGGCTGGGCAGTGCGGTCCTCCGTAAGCAGGCCCACACTGCCGGTGACATCCCCCGCCGCAATGATGGGCACAGCGCACAGCAGCGCCCGGGGTGAGCCCTCACAGGGCAGCAACGCCTTTTCGGGGCTGCCATCGCTCTGGTAGGGCTTGCGGCTGTCCATCAGCTTTTCCAGCGGCTGGCTCACGCTGCGGTCGGCCAGATCCCGCCTGCCCGCACCGGATGCCGCCAGAATGCGGTCCCGGTCTGAGACAAAGGCCGTCAGGGCAAAGCACTTGCTCAGCACATCCACATACTGGGCCGTCACCCCGCTCAGTTCCCCCATGGGCGAATACTTTTTGAAGATGACCTCACCGTCCCCCGTTGTAAAGATCTCCAGCGGGTCTCCCCTGCGGATGCGCTGGGTGCGGCGGATCTCCTTGGGGATGACCACCCGCCCCAGCTCATCGATGCGGCGCACGATGCCGGTTGCTTTCATAAGGTTCCCTTCCTTTCCATGTTCCGGTTTTGCTTCCAGATTTCTGTGAAGTATGGTTATTCTGTGGAAACAGGAAGGGAATTATTCATTCAGCTCCTGCCGGAGCCTTACCTGCGCACATACTGCGTCTTTCTGCCCGCGCCGATCCTCTCCAGAACGCCCTCCTCTGTCAGTTTTTTCAGCGCGCTTTCAATCGAGCTTGTACCAAAGCCCGGGCAGGCCTCTGCGGCCTCCTGTTTTGTAAAGGCTCCCAGCTTTTCCATCGCATAACTGCGCACTCGTTCGTACGCCGTCACGCGCTTCTGTCCCCCGCCAACCAGATCGACCCGCTGCTCAAAATCCTGATAACAGGAGCAGATCACCGCCAGCATATATTTGATGAACGGTGTCGGGTCATTTTCCTCCTCATGCCAGTGCTGATCAGCCTGCGCCAGTGCTGCATAGTACTCATCCTTAGTCTCTGCAATTGCTTTTTCAATGCTGATGTACTGCCCCACAACATATCCATTCTGATACAGCATCAAAAGGGTCAGCAGCCGGCTCATTCTGCCGTTACCATCATTGAAAGGATGGATACAGAGAAAATCCAAGATAAAACAGGGGATCAAAAGCAGGGGATCAACGAGTTCTCTGTGCAGCACATCCTGATAAGTGCAGCAAAGTGCCTCCACAGCACCCGGTGTCTCGTATGGTTCCAGCGGGCGGAACAGCACATGGCGTTCCCCGCTGGGAAGGGTCATATCGATCTCATTGGGTGTAGTCTTAAAATGTCCTCGATAGGTCAAATTCGTATATTTCAGCAGATCACGGTGCAGTTGCAGGATGTACCCCGGCTCTACCGGAATATAGGCATAGTTCTCGTGGATGAGATTTAAAACATTCCGATATCCCAATATCTCCATTTCGTCCCGGTTACGTGGAGTCGTTTTATCTTCAACCAGCTGTTTCAGGCGTGCATTGGTCGTGATGATCCCTTCGATCCGATTGGAGGACTCTGTACTTTGGATCTTTGCGATCTCCACCAGCCGCTCCAATTCAGCGGGCCTTTGTTTCAGATATAGTTCCTGCCGCCCCTTGCATTCATGGATCTTCGCAACATAAGACAAGACCTCATTATCCCAGGAGTATTCTGCAATCTTTTTATAATCAAATGTACGCATGATTCACCCATTCCTTCTCCCAGCCCGTTCTTCCTTCTCCCAATTATACGCTCATTTTGGGAGAAAGCAAAAGAAACTGGGAGAAATCTTTTATCGTTCTCGTCACTCGCAGCTCCGGCCGGAGCGCTGCTTATCCTCATACATCCGGTGGTCGGCCAGGATGCGGATGGCACGCACATCGTCACTGTCGCAGGGGTAGACCGCACAGCCGCAGCTGGTGCCAATCTGCACCTCTGCATCCTTCAGGCGGTAAGGCTCCCGGATGGCTGCCTTGATCTTTTCCACCCGGCTCTTGCAGAACCCCTCCGTTACGGCTCCGTTGACGATGAGGGCGAACTCATCCCCGCCGATGCGGAACACCGCATCGCTCTCCCGCACGCAGCCCCGCAGGCGGCTGGCCACCTCCTTGAGCAGCTGGTCGCCCACATCGTGGCCGTAACGGTCGTTCACAGGCTTGAAACGGTCAAGGTCGAGGTAGAACAGGACAAACGGTGTCCCGTTCAGCTCGTTTTCTTTCAACAATGCGTCAAAATAGCGTTCATTATACAGTCCGGTCAGGCCGTCGGTGTTGGCCAGGTCCTCCATCTGCTGGCGGGCCTCCCCTTCCTGCCGGAGGGCGCGCTCCTTTTCCTCCACGCGCAGGCGGGCATCGGTGCGGACACCGTGCACCAGCACGATGCCTGCGCAGAAGAACAGCCCAGCCAGCAGCAGGATGGTGGCGTTCTGGATCTTCCGCATTCCACTGTCCACCACGTCACGGCCGACGATGCCCACAATGGACAGATCCTGAAAGCCCACAGGCTGGTAGACCAGATAATAGCTCTTGCCTTCAAGCCAGCAGGAAAGGCTGCCGCTGCGGCCCTCTGCCACGTCCTGCCGGGCCCGGGTCAGTGTGCCCGCATCCACCTGCGCATACTTCTGCAGGTAGTCGAACAGGTTGTCCATCCAGTCCTCGATCTCGCTCTTGGGCTCCTCCGAGAGCATCACATCGCCATCGGGATGGATGATGTAGCAGTCGCTCTGGCCGCCGTAAGCACTGCCGCCGATCAATTCCTCTATGGTCTTATTCCGATAGCTCACGGCAAGGCTGGTGTAGGTGGTGCCGTCGATCTCCACCGGCGCAATGGGCGCAGCGTATACCACACGGCGCTCCCCGCTCCGCATGATGTAGCTGGACACCGTAGGCTTGCCGGTGCGGTACATCTCCTCAAAGGCCGTCCAGAGGTGATCCACTTTTTCATGCTTGCCCCGGATGCTCCAATATTCGCAGTTTTCATTGAACAGATACACGCTGCTGTACCGCCAAATCTCCCGCTCGGCCTCATAGCTGCGCAGGCGTTCCTCCGCCAGGCCCTCCTCATTGGCAGCCTGCAGGCTCTTGCCCCACTCGTTCAGCATGTTCCAGTTGCTCCGGCTGAAGATGGTAAACGACTTATCCACCTGCTCATAGGTCTCCAGCAGGTTGCGGGTGCCTTCGTCATAGAACTGCTGCCGGATGTACAGGATGTACCAGCACAGACCTGTCACCACGACCATCGCCAGCAGCAGCGCAGCTGCCGTCCATCTTTCTTTTTTCTTCCACATATTCAGCTTCTCCTCAGCAGAGTCCCAACTCTCTGCCCTTTTCCGGCCGCATTTCCACAGCCTGCGAAACCACGCAATTCCGTCGAATCAACACTACCAAATTCTGCTTTTTCTGTCAAGGCTTTCGTCAAAGATTATTCGCTGCAAATTTGGGGTATTCTTCTATCCTTTTGCTGCTGTGTATGTTATAATAAAATGTATGGATTTCTGAGGGGGTGCTCTTATGCAGCAGATCGTGATATTGGGCGGCGGTGCAGCGGGCCTTGCCGCCGCATTGGCCGCCGCCCAGTCTGCCCCGGCAGGGGCAGTGCGGGTGACGGTGCTGGACCGCAACCCCAGGTGCGGCAAAAAACTGCTGGCCACCGGCAATGGCCGCTGCAATTTGGACAACACCGGCATTGCACCGGAGCAGTATTTCACCGCTGACCCCGCCGCCCTGCGGCCCCTGCTGGCCGCGGTGGATGCCGCCGCACCGCTGGAATGGTTCGCGGCGCTGGGCCTGTACACCCGCACCGATGAGGCCGGGCGGGTGTACCCCTACTCCAACCAGGCCGCAGACGTGCTGGCCCTGCTGGAAGGCCACCTTGCCCGGCTGGGCGTGGAGGTGCGTACCGGCTGCACTGTGCAGACCCTGAGTCAGAACCGCAGCGGCTACACCATCCTGTGCGAGGATGCCGAGGGTCAGGACCAGACCCTGCGGGCCGATGCCGTCATCTGCGCCATGGGCGGCAATGCCGGGCCGCAGTTCGGCACCGACGGCTTCGGCACCCGATTCGCCGCCCAGTGCGGCGGAAAGCTGGAGCCGCTGTACCCCTGCCTGACTGCCCTGCAGACAGCAAAGCCCAACCGATCTCTGGCCGGCATCCGGGCCAAGGCCGCCGCCACCCTGCTGGACCTCGACCATCACTGCACCGTGGCTGTGGAAAACGGCGAGGTGCAGTTCACGGACTACGGGCTTTCGGGCATCTGCATCATGCAGCTGTCCGGCCATCTGGCCCCGGGGCGGGGGCCAAAGCGCCCGGCCGTTGAGCTGGACCTCTTCCCCATGCTGGATGAGACTGCCCTGACCGCCCTGTTTGCGGCCCGGGTGCCCCTGCTGCCGGGCAAGGCACCTGCGGATTTCTGGACAGGTCTGCTCAATCCCAAACTGGGCCGCGCCCTGTGGGCAGCGGCAAAGCTGCCTGAAAAACCGGTGGACACCCTGCCGGATGCCGCCTGGCAGGTGCTGGCCAACGCGGCCAAGCACTGGCTGTTCGAGGGCCTGACCCCCTGCGGCTGGAAGCAAGCCCAGACCACCGGCGGCGGCCTGAGCCTGACCGAAGTGACCTCCAGCTTCCAGTTCAAGGGCTGCCCCGGCCTTTACTTTGTGGGTGAAACGCTGGACTGCGCCGGCAGCTGCGGTGGCTTCAACCTGCACTGGGCCTTTGGCAGCGGCATCGCCGCCGGGCGGGACGCGGTGCGGAGCCTGAAGCGGCCTGCCCCGAAGCCGAATAAAAAGAAGCGATAAAGAATGACCCTCTCCATCCCGCATCTGACAGACAGACTGCAGGGACGGAGAGGGTCATTTTTGTTTCAGATACGCTTGTGTCTCCCGGACCACCACCCCCGAAAGCCCCACTACGCCCACAAGATTGGGCAGCATCATCAGGCCGTTGAAGGTATCGGAGAGCGCCCAGGCCAGATCCAGCTTCATCACAGCACCCACCAGCACCATGGCCGCAAACACCAGTTTATATCCTGCGGCGGCACGCTCCCCCAGCAGATACACCACTGCCCGGGTGCCGTAATGGCTCCACCCCAGCGTAGTGGAATAGGCAAACAACAGGACCGACACCGCGATGAACTGCGGCCCGAACGCCCCGAACACCGTAGAAAAGGCCTGCCCCACCAGTGCGGTGCCCTCCACACCGGTCAGCGCCGCACCGGTGTCCAGATCCACAAGGCCGCTGGTGAGTACCACAAGGGCCGTGAGGGTGCAGACCACCATGGTATCTGCAAACACCTCGAACATCCCCCACATTCCCTGCTGGACAGGCTCTTCCACGTTGGCCGCGCAGTGCACCAGCACCGACGCGCCCAGTCCTGCTTCGTTGGAAAAGGCTCCCCGCTTGAATCCCCAGCTGATGGCCCGGGCCATGCCGTAACCCAGCACCCCGCCCCCGGCGGCCTGCAAGCCAAACGCCCCACGGAAGATGGCCGCGAATGCCGCCGGGACAGCCGCCCAATGGACACAGACCACGGTCAGCGCCCCGAACAGGTAGAACAGGGCCATGAGCGGGACGATGGCCTCCGTAACTGCGGCCACCCGCTTCAGCCCGCCCAGTATGACCCGCCCGGTGAGCAGGGCCAGTACGATGCCCGTTGCCACCGGCGGCACCCGGAACACCGCCTGCAGATTGCCCGCAATGGAGTTGATCTGGCTCATGTTCCCCATGCCGAAGCTGGCCAGCACGCAAAAGCAGGCAAACAGCACCGCCAGTGCCCGGCCAAAGCCGCCGCCCAGCCCCTCGGCCAGATAGTACATGGGCCCGCCGCACCATCTTCCGGCGGCATCCCGGCGGCGGTAGCAGATGCCCAGCACGTTCTCGGCATAACTGGTCATCATCCCCAGCAGGGCCATGACCCACATCCAGAACACAGCCCCCGGCCCGCCTGCCAGAATGGCCGCCGCCACGCCCACGATGTTGCCGGTGCCGATGGTCGCCGCCAGCGCCGTGCAAAGGCTCTGGAACTGGCTGATGGCTTCATCGTCCGTGTGGGCGGTCACGTTTCGGTCCAGGAAGATGGCCCCGATGGTGTGGCGCATCCAGTACCCGAAATACCGCAGCTGGAAAAATCCGGTGCGCACCGTCAGCAGGCAGCCGGTGCCAAACAGCAGCGCCAGCCCCACCGGCCCCCATACCACACCGCTGACCACCGCATTCACCCGCACCAGGCTCTCCCACATACACAAACGCCCCCCGTGCTCTACTGTATGGCACAGGGGGCGTTTTCATGCCCGGGCAGCGGTTTCCGTATAAAAAAGAACATCCCGGCCCATCCTGTTCCAAAACGGAACGGAGGAACATGGGATGCACAAGAACGGTTGGAGGCCCTTCTGGGTGGCTTTGGGGGCGGCACTTCTGGTGCTGCTGCCGCTGGTGGGCGGCACAGTCCTGCTCACCCGGCAGATGGTGCGCACCCGCATCCAGACCGCCCAGCCCCAGAGCGGGGTGCCCATCCAGTTACCCCGGGCCGAGCACCGGATGACCCTGCTTCTCTGCACCGCCGGGGAGCAGCCGGGCTTTTTGCTGGTCTACCTGAACGCCGCTCAGAACAGTCTGAACCTGCTGGCCGTGCCGGGGGAGCTGACGGTTCCCTTCAACGGAGAGACTGCCAGCCTTGCCCACTGCTACGGAGCGGCGGGGCCCGCCCGGTGCCGTCAGGCGCTTCTGGAGGTGCTGGGCCTGCCGGAGGATATGTTTTATCTGGCGCTGTCCCCCGCCGTGCTGGAAAAGACTGCTTCCCGTTACGGGCCGGTGCGGGTGGGGTTTTCGGGGGCACTGACTGCCGATGAGCTGGCCGAAACCGGGCTTTCCGCCGCCGTGCAGAGCATTTCGGCCAAGGAGGCCCACGCTCTGCTCTCCGGCTGGGATGCGGACGGCACCCTGCCGCCTGCCCGCCGGGCCGCTGCCCGGGCGGCAGTGTGGGAAGCCTTTTTTCGGCAGGACCTCGCCCTGCTGCCCGCCACCCTGCCGGATGCTCTGCGGGCCAGCAGCGCGGCCCTGCTCACCGACTTTGCAGCACAGGATTATACCCTGCTGGGCACGGTCCTGGAGTTTCTGGCCAACAACAGCGCCCTCCCCCACGCCGAGGCCCTGCCCGGGGCGTGGGATGCAAAAGCGGGCACTTACACGGTCACAGACGCTTCCCGGGCGGCGGTGCAGACCTTCCTCAGCGTTTCGCCCGCCTCGGGGAATGATGCCTCGCTCAGGGAGCCATAACCCAGCACAAACGTACCGGAAAAATCCTGTTCCCCGCCGGTCAGGTCATAATCGCTCAGCAGGCTCAGGGCCACGCCCTGCGCCTTTGCGGCGGCGTGAAGGGCGGCATCCGGCGGGGCATTTTTCAGCCTTGCCAACAGATGCAGGCCGGTGTGCAGGCCAGTCAGGGTCAGCTCCTCCGGCGCAAAAGCAGCGTGCAGAGAGGCAGCCAGCGCATCCCGCCGGGCCTTGTAGGCCACGCGCTCCCGGGCAAGATGCCGGGTGAAGTAGCCCTCGCGGATGAAGCGGGCCAGGGTCTGCTGCTCAAACCGGCTGACGGTGCCGGAATAGATCCGGTACTTTGCCCGCCAGGCGGGCAGCAGCTGCCGGGGCAGCACCATGTAAGCGATGCGGATGCCGGGGGCCAGGCTGCGGGAACAGGTGGAGAGGTAGACCACCGGGCCGTCGGCCCCGGCCATGCCCTGCAAGCTGGGCAGGGGGCGGGTATCAAAGCGGAACTCCGAATCGTAATCGTCCTCTATGATATACCGCTGGCCCGGGCAGCGGGAGGCCCAGTGGAGCAGCTCCGTGCGGCGGCCCGCCGGCATGGTCACGCCCGTGGGGAACTGGTGGCTGGGCGTGACATAGCACACCGCCGCGCCCGAGCCGGACAATGCCTCAACAGAAAGGCCGTCCGCATCCACAGGCAGGCAGCAACACGCCACGCCGTTGTTTTCCAGCACCTGCTTCGCGCGCTGGTAGCCGGGGTTTTCCACCGCCGTTTTGCCGGGCAGGAGCGGAGCCAGCAGGCTCAGCAGATACTCCATACCGGCACCCACCACCACCTGCTCGGCGGTGCACCGCACGCCCCGGTATTCCTCCAGATAGTCCGCCAGCGCCTGCCGCAGCTCCACGTCCCCCTGTGCATCGCCATGGGTCAGCAGCTGGGGTGAGGAATAGAGCAGCTCTTTCTGCAGCCGGGCCCAGGTGCGGAACGGGAACAGCCCCGGGTCCACGCCCCGGGTGGACAGATCGAACCGGACGGGCGGCTCGGCTGCTTCCGGCGGAGCGGCAGATACCGGGGGCGGCACTTCCTCGGGCCGGGTGGGCAGGGCAAGATATTCCTGTACATAAAAGCCGCTGCGCTCCCGCGGCTCCATGTAGCCCTCGGTCGCCAGGATCTGATATGCCGCGTCCACCGTGTTGACAGACACCGACAGCTCTGCCGCCAGCCGCCGCTTGCCGGGCATCCGGGTGCCCGCCGGAATGGCCCCGCTGCGCATCTCGGCGGCAAGGCTCTCATAGAGCTGCTCGTACAGCGGCACCCCGCTGGCGGCATCCAGTGCAGTTGTCAGATGAAACATAAGACCTCTCCCCTTTTTGGATGCTTTGCCAAACTGACCCCACAAAAAAACTTTATTCTGGGTATTTTCATGGTGCCAGTTTCGCGTATAATAGGAGCATACCAACCACACACCCAAATGTCAAGTAGTTTTATGGGTAAGTGGTCTTGAAACGGGCGAACGATCCTGCAGAGCAGGATAGAGGGGGTTCGCCCCGAAAGAAATCGGAGGGAAAAAATCATGTCTACAACTGCAATGTGGCTGCTGCTGGCTGTGGTGATCGTCGTCATCCTGTTCGGCAGTGTGCTGTACAAGCGCACCTTTACCACCAAGGAGCTGGCCCTGACCGGCGTTATGGCCGCGCTGAGCCTGGTGGCATACCTGTTCTTCCGTGTGCCGTTCTACGGCGGCTCCTCGTTCCATCTGGGCAACACCTTCACCGCCCTGACCGCCCTGCTGCTGGACGGCGTTTCCGGCGGCCTGGCCGGTGCGATCGGCCTGGCTCTGGCCGATATCCTGGCCGGTGACCCGGGCTATGCCGTGACCACCTTTGTGCTGAAGTTCATCATCGGCATCACCTGCGGTGCCGTGGCCCACAAGGTGTTCAAGCTGCGCGATCTTGACCGCCACAGCAAGGGCTACCTGCTCAAGGTCATCGTGGCAGGCGGCTCCGGCCTGCTGCTGAACGTCATCACCGACCCGTTCCTGGGCTATTTCCGCAACATTTACATCTTTGGCCAGGAGTACACCGTGGCACAGGCCCTGTCCAAGATCGCCGGTGGTGTCACCTTTGTCAACAGCGTAGCCTCCACCATCTGCGTGGTCATCCTGTATCTGGCCCTGCGCCCGGCTCTGGAGCGCGCCGGTCTGCTGCCCAAGGGCGAAAAAAAGTAAACCTCTCATCTCTTTCTGACGCTTATATGGAAAGCCCCCGGCCTGTATCCTCAACATGATATACTACCCCTAGAGTAGACAGAGTAAAAAGAAAACTCTGCGTACTCTGGGGGTATTTTCATGTCAAGCAAGAACAATCACGATACAGCGGAAGTAAAGTATCAAAAAAAGTCCCGCGTTGGACGCTGCAAGCTCACGTCCGTGCCATGAATCGAGCGTCCTAACGCCGATTTGCACAAAGAAATTCGCCGTTCCCTTGTGGAAACGGCGAACAAAAACTTATATTATTTTTTCTGTCTCCTTGACGGGGCGCTTCACGGGCAGGCGATGTGGGACAGAAGCGCAGAAGATCAGCCCTCGATGAGCTCAACGGTCTTCATCTTGACGGGGGTGGTGGGCTTATCGTTCCAGTCGGTGCGGACGGAAGCGATCTTATCCACAACCTCCATTCCGGCAACGACCTTGCCGAAAGCGGCATACTGGCCGTCCAGATGGGGAGCATCCTTGTGCATGATGAAGAACTGGCTGCCGGCGCTGTTGGGGTTCATGCTGCGGGCCATGCTGATCACGCCGCGGGTGTGCTTGATGGGGTTGTTCACACCGTTTGCAGCGAACTCGCCCTTGATGTTCCAGCCCGGGCCGCCGGTGCCGTTGCCCAGCGGGCAGCCGCCCTGGATCATAAAACCGGGGATGACACGGTGGAAGGTCAGGCCGTTATAGAAGCCCTCGCTGACCAGCTTCTTGAAATTCTCACAGGTGATGGGGGCGACTTCCTCATTCAGCTCAATGTCGATGATGCCGCCGTCTTCCATAGTAATGCGAACCATAACGCTACAATACTCCTTTTGTGTTGACCCCGCAGCGGGGGTGTGTGGGGCAGAAATGCCTGCCCGGATATCCCTTATAGTATACCATAGGTTTTGCGGGTTTCAACCACGCAGATGCAACCTTTTTGTAAATTCGTCAAAGTTCCGGGGCCGGGAGCCTGCTTATTCCATCTTCATCCGCTTTGTGATGAGTTGGCCGTTCTGTACTGTGCCGTCCGAGATATAATACTTCCACTCGGTCGAGCCGTCGGACATCAGGTACTCCACAGCAAACACCTGCCCAGCCTGGATTTTTACAGGGTAGTTGTCGGCTGGCAGAATCTCACGGGGTGTCGGCAGATCCTTAAAGTCCTCGTATGCGTCTTCCAACCGCCAGAACTTTCGGATCTTGTAGCCCTTTACCATCGAAATATCCTGCTCACCGAAATAGGATGCTGTGTAGGTCTTTCCGTTGACTTCCAGCGCGTCGATCCGTTCCGGTTCCTGCGTCAGATCTTTGGTATGGAGATGTTCCCCATAGTTCTCGCTCAACTGTTTTGCCATGCGAAAGTCCGAGTTCCGATACTCCGACTCCACAATATGTGTACTTCCATAGATACCCATGATATCGGTGCGGCGTACCGCTTCCAGCTCCTGATAGCTGCGCCGGAAGTTCTCCACCATCCGATCCTCCCGGTATCGGACCGAAGAAGCTTCATCCGTCGCCTTGATCTCATAGTACCGTTTGCCCTGTTCCATGTTTTCCTGCGCACGCCGGTACTCTTCGCTGTCCTTCTGCCCATTGGCTTCCAGATAGGCCAGATACCGCGGCCCGGTGCTTTCCCAGGTATGGCCCACGTCGGTGCCGTGGAACACGGTCTCAGGATACTGCTCCTTGATCTGTTTCAGAAAATTCTTCTCGACCTCGGTGCCGCCTTCTGTGCCTCCCCAGTCCTTGAACTGCAGATCCAGCAATTCATCATCGTCGGCCTGCATCCACAGGTTCAGAAATTGTGCATCCGTATACGGGAATTCCACAAACAGATCCCGCATTCCTTTTTCGTAATACTCGCCCCAGATGGAAAGTTCCTTGTCGAGAATGCTCTGCTTGCTGTGTTCTTCTCCGTAAAGATAGATTTCGCCCTTCGGCCCATTTTTTACATAACTCCAGAACAGCCCCACCAGCAGGGTCACAATTAGCACGATGGCCGCATATTTCCAGCGTCCGGTCTTTGTTTCCGTTTTCATTTCAATTCCTCTTTCATCTCGGTCATATCCGCCCAAAAGCGTTTGGGGCAATGGGTCATACGGCCCTTTTCGTTGTGGCGGGCTTTGATCTCCAGCGTTTTGTAGAACTGCCGCCAGAGCTCCTGAAACTGCTGCTCCTTTTCATCAGGTGGGGGCAGGGTGAGGGGTTCGGCCAGCTCCATGAGCTGAGCCTTGTGGTTCTGGTACAGCAGCACCGCCTGATGGACAGCATCATAGATCAGGAAGTTCTCCTCCGGGAAGCGGGCACAGAAATGCCCGCGCAGGAGGGGCAGAATATAGTTTTTGGGGTGGATGACTGCACCCAGCATCCCATCGTGCTCCTGAAAACGGACAAAGCCCTGAAATTTGTCCACTTCCCAGTCCAGGCTCTGTTTCATCTGGTAGAGCGGAGCCACCTCCGGGTGGCCCCGCCGCTTGACGGTGCCTGGCCCCAGCGCAAAGGCCAGATGCAGAAATCGGATGAGCCGCAGCTCCTTATCCTCCCAGCCCGAGAGAAAATCCCGGGTGACAAGGGATTCCGTCTCTTCGCCCAGCTTGGCGCGGAAGCTGGCAAAGACCCGCCGGGCCGTTGCGTGGTCAGTGGAGATCTCCTTCACAGGGTAGAGGGTAGCTGTCTCCCGCTCCGGGGTCCAGACCGCAAAGGGCAGCTCATGCTGGGCAAAGCTCTCAAACACACAGCAGAGAAAGCCCTCGAAGCTGCCATCATAGAGGTAGACCACGTCGGCATCGTGGAGCTTCCGGGTGGGGCTTACAGGGCTCTGGCCAGACATTGCACTGCCTCCTCCCGCACCATTTTCTGGGCTGTGCGGGGCGGCACGCCCTGCTCCACCAGCCGATCCACGGCGGGCGGGCTGAACATGCTCAGCTGCTCCACCCCGCCGCTGAATACGTTGGGGTCGATGAGCGCCCGGGTGATGCGCTCCCGCCCGGCGCTGCCGCGGCCCGGGTGCGCCCCCGCAAAGCCC
Source organism: Faecalibacterium sp. Marseille-Q4137 (assembly GCF_017377535.1). Classification (NCBI taxonomy): domain Bacteria; kingdom Bacillati; phylum Bacillota; class Clostridia; order Eubacteriales; family Oscillospiraceae; genus Faecalibacterium; species Faecalibacterium sp. Marseille-Q4137. Next base: position 29,764 of record NZ_JAFREK010000016.1, on the reverse strand, counting down.
CGGCAGGTGATGAAATACTGCGCCCGCTTGAGCACCACGCCCATCCGCTTGAGCTCGTCCAGCCCCAGCGCGGCCTGTTTGCGGGCGTGCCAGATGCGCCGGGCGCTCTTGGGGCCGATGCCCGGCACCCGCAGCAGCATCTCAAAGGGGGCGCGGTTCACGTCCACCGGGAACAGCCCGTAATGCTGCACCGCCCAGTTGCACTTGGGGTCCAGATAGGGGTTGAAGTTGGGGTTGTCCCTGTCCAGAAGTTCCTCTGCCTTGAACTCGTAAAAGCGGAGCAGCCAGTCTGCCTGATAGAGCCGATGCTCCCGCAGCAGCGGCGGCTTGGTATCCAGCGCGGGCAGGCGGGTGTCCTCGGTCACAGGGATGTAGGCGGAGTAAAACACCCGTTTCAGGTGATACTTATTGTATAATCCTTCCGTTAATTGCAGGATGTGATAATCCGTTTCCGGGGAAGCACCCACGATCATCTGGGTGCTCTGGCCCGCCGGGGCAAATCTGGGGGCCTTGCGGTAGAGCGCCACCTCTTCCCGGTTGGCGGCCCCCTCCACCGCGATCTGCTTCATGGGCCGGAAAATGGAGTGCCGCCCTTTGTCCGGAGCCAGCAGGTTCAGGCTGCGCTCACTGGGCAGCTCAATGTTCACGCTCAGGCGGTCGGCCAGAAAGCCCAGCTGTTCCAGCAGCTCCGGACTGGTGCCGGGAATGGCCTTGGCGTGGATGTAGCCGCCGAAACGGTACTCCCCCCGCAGCAGGCGCAGAACCGCCAGCATCCGCTCGGTGGTATAGTCCGGGCTCACCAGCACGGCACTGGAAAGGAACAGACCCTCAATGTAGTTGCGGCGGTAGAATTCAATGGTCAGCTCGGCCAGCTCCCGGGGGGTGAAGGTGGCCCGGGGCACATCGTTGGACTTGCGGTTGACGCAGTAGCTGCAATCGAAGGAGCAGCAGTTGGTCATCAGCACTTTCAGCAGGCTGACACAGCGGCCATCGGCAGTAAAGGCGTGGCAGCAGCCCGGGGCGTAACAGCTGCCGACCCCGCCGGCTCCTGCTGCCCGGGAAGCGCCGCTGGAGGTACAGGCCACATCATATTTTGCGCTGTCCGCCAGAATCGTCAGCTTATCCATCAGGCTCTGTTCCATGGGACACCTCCGAAAAATGGGTATAAAAAAGAAAGCCATACAGGATGGCTTTTCTTTTTCAGGCGCTGGTGGGGCGTTTTTACCACTTCGCCTTGGTCTCCACCACACGGCCTGCAATGTGCAGGTGGTTGAGCTCCTCACCCTTGATGACCATTTCCTTATAGGCCGGGTTGAAGGGCTGCAGCACCACGCAGTTGCCGCGCTGGAGGTAGCGCTTGAGGGTACCCTCGCCCTCGTCACCGTAGATCAGCACGCCCAGGTCGCCGTTTTCCAGCGTGTCCTGACGGTGCACCAGGGCAAGGTCACCATCGTGGATGCGGGGTTCCATGCTGTCGCCGCGCACAACGAGATAGAAGTAGCTGGAAGGGTCCTTGACCCGGGCATACTCCTTGCCGTAGTCTTCCTCATAGGCCAGCGCGCCGTAGCCCGCCTTGACCGTGCCGATGACAGGGATCAGGCTGTACACATAGCTGCCGAAGAAGCGCTCTTCGGTCTGGCCCTCCGCGGTGGGGTCGAACAGACCCAACAGATAGTCCGCGGTCGTGTCCAGGATCTCCGCCAGCTTTGCCACGGTGGTGGGGTCCGGGGAACTCTTTCCGCTCTCCCATTTTCCCACGGCCTGCTGAGTCACGCCCAACAGGGAAGCAAGCTCCGCCTGGCTCATGTGCTTTTGCTTTCGGCATTGCCGTAACAGCTCCGGAAACGACATTGTTCAACACTCCTCTGCTTGTACCGGGTCCGGTAAGGTTTTATCTGTATTTATTATACAACAAAAAGATGTTTCAGTAAAGAGGAAATCCCGCTTTTTCTCGAAGAAAAGTTGTCGCTCCGCACAAAAATGCGCACAACGAGCGGAAATTTTGATTTTGGGCTTGACAGCGCCGCTGAAATCTGGTAAATTAAATAGGCATTCGGTACGGCGTGTGCGGGTGCCCACGAGGAGAGATGTCCGAGTGGTTTAAGGAAGCAGTCTTGAAAACTGCCGTACGGCAACGTACCGTGGGTTCAAATCCCACTCTCTCCGCCATTTTTATTGAATAAGTGCAACACACTTTGCTCTGGAGTAGTACTCAAGAGGCCGAAGAGGCGCCCCTGCTAAGGGCGTAGGTCGTCTAAACAACGGCGCGAGGGTTCAAATCCCTCCTACTCCGCCAAGAAAAAGCTCGATGATTCTTTGAAATCACCGGGCTTTTTCCATTTTCAGAAACCAAAAGGCCGCCTCCTCGGAATTCGTTCCGTGAAAGCGGCCTTTCTATTACAAGATCAGATTCGTCACCGCAGCCAGCACGCTCAGGTGCACGGGGTAGAACCAGTAAAACACCTTCTGCATGGCAGGGGTGCAGCGGCCCCGCTGTCCGTTGTAGAACCAGACCAGCACAAAGGCCAGCGGTGCGGTGAGTTCCCAGGCAAACAGCACGGCTCCCACGATGCACTGCCGCTTGCGGTCGCCACGGGTCAGGTACAGCGCACAGATGATGAGCACACCGATGCCGTCGTAGTCCGTACAAGCCAGAAGCGCCGCAAGCGTGCAGCCTGCCGCACACAAGAGTCCTTTCCAGCTGGCAGAGCCGTCCGGCTTTTCAAAATGCTTCAGGCCTGCCATGGCCAGCACGCCCAGTGCCAGCGTCCAGTAAACATTCTGATGGTCCAGTGCAAAGGGCGTGCGGAAAAATGCAAGGTCAAAGGGCACCTCACTGATGAGGGCAAACAGGAACAGCCTCCGGACGTATTTTTTCACATCGTGGGTATGTACAAAGCCCTCCACCAGCAGAAAACAGAAGATGGGAAACGCCAGCCGCCCGGTGAAGCGCAGCACCATGTCCAGCCGGTACAGCGGATAGGCGGAAAGGGTGTCCCGCGAGAGGGTGCCGATGTCCAGCCCGGGCGTAAGGATCCCTGCCTCGATGCAGGACGCGCCGATGTGGTCCACCAGCATGGTGATGCAGGCAATGGTCTTCAGAGCGGTGCCGCTGAGGCTGCAGCGCGGGGAAAGTGCGGTCATAAAAAAACACCTCGGTCAGTTTGTAAAAAATCGTTATAAGAACTATAACGGAGGAAAGGTGGCATTTCCTCCGTCTGCTGCGGCAAAATCCACACAGAGCGTGCACAAATCCGCCCAAAATGCTTGACAGGACGGGCGCAGGATAGTAAAATCAAGAAGATAATTGAACTATCTCAAACCAAAGATGAAAAAGATTCACAGAGGATCGAGCGTCTCCGAACCAGATCAGACCGGAAGGAGGCATTGGGAATGACGCTGTTTTCTTATGAGATTTTCGACGCAGTTGCACGGCAGGGCAGCTTTAACAAGGCGGCTCAGCAGCTACATCTGACCCCCTCAGCCATCAGCCACGCCATCGCCGTGATGGAGGCTGAGCTGGGCTTTACCTTATTCAATCGCGGCAAAAACGGCGTTACCATGACCAGCTACGGCGCTTCGCTGTACCCCTCCATCCGTGCGGTGCTGAACAGCGACGAGGCCCTGCAGCAGAGCATTGCCCGCCTGAACGGCCTGGAAAAGGGCAAGGTCAAGCTGGGTGCCTTCAACTCGATCTGCTCCGGGCTGCTGCCCAGCATCCTCAAGGGCTTTATGGCCCACTACCCCCAGATCGAAGTCGAGGTCTATCAGGGCACCTACGACGATGTCAAGGAGTGGCTGCGCACCGGTCAGGTGGACATTGCCTTCCTCTCCAACAACTGCCGGGAGGAGTTTGTTCTGACCGAGCTGTTCCACGAGCCGCTGCTCTGCATCACCCCCATGGACTGGCCCGAGCCGCCCAACGGCGTGATGACCCCCGCCCTGATGAACGGGCAGAACTTTGTGGTGCAGTGGGATGCCACCGACGCGGAGATGCGTCAGTTCCTCAAGAAGTATTCCATCTCAACGGAGCGCCGCTGCCATGTCATCGACGACCAGTCGAACATTGCCATGGTCGAGGCAGGCCTGGGTATTTCCATCATGCCCCGGATGCTGCTGCGCAACTGCACGGCAGCGGTCAAAATCTACCCCATCGAGCCAGAAGAGGACCGCGTGGTGGGTCTGGCCGTCCAGCGCCCCACCGCCATGGCTCCCGCCGTGGAGCAGATGTTCCACCACATCGTGGAGTGCTGCAAGGATCTGGACTGAACAACAGTGTAACATAACGGGCCGGTGTGCGCAACACCGGCCCGTTTTTTGCCGCCCGGAAAACTTTGGATTGTATCCCCGCCCGGGATACGGTATACTAAGAAAAAATCCATTCTGGTTTTTGAGGGGAAAAATTATGGATCGAAGAAGTTTTTGCAAGGTGCTGGGGTTTGCGGCCGGCAGCACTCTGCTGCCCGGGCTGATGGTCCAGGCCGCCGGGCAGGGCTCCGTGGGTCATGCAGTGCCGGATGGCCGCTACACCATCGGCATCCGCAGCGACCTGAGCGGCTGTGACCTGACCCACGCGTTCTATTACTCCGACAGCTTTTTCACCCACCCGGCCACCCAATATGACCACCAGCTGGCGCTGGCAACGCTGGGTCTGGTCTGCGCTGCGGCCAACACCGTGGCCAGCGATGCGGAATACTGGGTCAACGGCTCTGTGGGGCGGGAAGCCCACATTGCCGCCGCCTACGAGACCCTGGGCTTTGAGGACGCGCTGTTCTACAATTACGACCTCGACACCGGCCGGGCCGGGGACTTTGTGGGCTACTCGCTGGCCCGCAAGACCCTGCCCCTGAACGGCCAGCGCACCACCCTTGTGGCGCTTGTCCTGCGGGGCGGCGGCTACGGCGGCGAGTGGGCCAGCAACTTCCACATAGGCAATACCAGCGCGCACACCGGCTTTGTCACGCCTGTGGCGGCGGTGTTTGCGTCCCTCAAGGCCTATCTGGCCCGGGCAGGGCAGGGCGGTGCCTTCAAGCTCTGGCTGGGCGGCTACAGCCGCGGTTCCATCATTGCAAATCTGCTGGCGGCAAAGATCGCCCGGGAGCTCCCCCAGCTGGGGCGGGAGAGCATCTATGCCTACGGCTTTGCGGTGCCTGCAGCCCTGACTGCCGCCGACCGACCTGACCTGCAGCAGGATTTCGATGCCAATCACGCCCCGGACGGCACCCTGCTGGAAAACTGGCCCGAGAGCAACATCTTCAGCATCATTTCCAGCGGCGACGCGGTGGCCCGGGTGCTGCCCGCTGCCTGGGGCTACCACCGCAACGGCTGTGACCGCTTTCTGCCCGCCACCCGGAATGCCGAAGAGCTGGCCGACCTGGACGCACTGGGGGCGGCATTCGGCCCCACGCCGCTGGTGATCAGCAGTCTTGCCACCGCCGAGGACACCAGTGCCCTCATCGACATCGTGGCCAAGTTCTGCGTTTCCCGGGAAAACTTCCACCAGAAATACGAAGCCGCCATCATGGACATGATCCAGTGTGCCTTTCTCCGCTCCGAAAAAGAGGTGGTCGATGGCTACATCCTCAGCGACGGTGAGATCGTGGAGCGGCTGCAGAGCCTTTCCCACATGAAAGAGATCGATTACTGGCAGATCGTGGGCAGCGTCTGGGCCGCCTCCACCATGAGCCGCCCCATCCTTGAGCGTTACGGCCAGAACGTGCCCCTGCTGGCCCGGCAGATCCTTATCCCGGTGCTGGCGGTCGGCCTGTGCTACGGCATCGAGACCGATGTGGTGCAGATGGTGGCCCAGTACATCATCCGTCTGCTCACCGCCCGGGGTGAGCTGGACAGTGTTCTGCGCGCGGCGTTCTGCCACCACCCGGAAAACTACATTTCCCTGATGGAATACTACACCCCCGAGGAGCATGGTATGGAACCCTTTACCCGAAAGTGATTCACTTTTCTTCATCTTCCGCCTGAAATCTCTCCACCGGTGAAACGCCTGCGATTCGTTGAAATCCTGTTTTCTCTATGTTACACTTGATTTTATCAACTGGAAAAGAGGAAAAGAACATGGAAACTCAACACAAGCGCAGTGCGTTTTCCGGCAAACTCGGATTCGTGCTGTCCGCCGCCGGTGCGTCGGTCGGGTTGGGAAACATCTGGCGCTTCCCGTATCTGGCCGCAAAATACGGCGGCGGCATTTTTCTGCTCATCTACATCCTGCTGGCTGTCACCTTTGGCTACACCATGATCATTGCCGAAACGGCGCTGGGCCGGATGACCCACAAAAGCCCGGTGGGCGCTTACAGCCATTTTGGCAAGGGGAAGGGGCTGGCGTTCGGCGGCTGGATCAACGCCGTCATCCCCATCCTGATCGTTCCCTATTATTCGGTCATCGGCGGATGGGTCATCCACTATCTGGCCCAGTATCTCACCGGCCACGGCAGCGCGCTGGCATCGGACGGGTATTTCTCCGGCTTCATCTCCAACGGTCTGCTGGCCGAGATCGCGTTCCTGCTGTTCACCTTTATCACGCTGGGCATCATCTTTGCGGGCGTGCGCAACGGCGTGGAGCGCGTTTCCAAGGTGATGATGCCGGTGCTGGTGGTGCTCTCGGTGGTCATTGCTGTCTACTCGGTCACACGGCCCGGCGCACTGGCGGGTGTAAAGTATTTTCTGGTGCCCAACCCGGCCAACTTCTCGTGGATGACCGTGGTTTCCGCCATGGGGCAGATGTTCTACTCCCTCTCCATTGCCATGGGCATCCTGGTGACCTTTGGCTCCTACATGAAAAAGAACGTGTCCATTGAGCAGTCCACGGAAAACGTGGAGATCTTCGACACCGCCATTGCCATCATGGCGGGCCTGATGATCATTCCCGCCGTGTTCGCTTTTTCGGGCGGCGACCCTGACACCCTGCAGGCGGGCCCGGCCCTGATGTTCATTACCATCCCCAAGGTCTTTGCCAGCATGGGCATGGGCACTGCCGTAGGCGTGCTCTTCTTTGTGCTGGTGCTGTTCGCGGCCCTCACCAGCTCCATTGCCCTGACCGAGAGTGCTGTTTCTACCTTTGAGGACGAGTTGGGCTGGGACCGCACCCGCTCCACCATCCTCATCGGCTGTATTATGATCACACTGGGCAGCCTTTCCGCGCTGGGCTACGGCCCCCTTGCCAGTGTGACCGTGTTCGGGATGCAGTTCCTCGATTTCTTCGACTTCCTGACCAACTCGGTGATGATGCCCATTGCGGCCATTGCCACCTGCCTGCTGGTCTCCCGGATCGTCGGTGTGGAAAAGATCGAGGAAGAGGTCACGCAGGAAGGTCAGCCCTTCCGCCGCAAACCGGTGTTCAACTTTATGCTCCGGTATCTCTGCCCCATCTTCGCGGCCATCATCCTGGCCAGCTCGGTCGCCAACGCGCTGGGCTGGATCGCAATGTAACCCTGTTTTCTGCACGCAAAAAGCCCCCGGCCTGTATCCTCACAGGCCGGGGGCTTTTCGATCACTCTTTTTCAAACACAAGGAAGCGGAACGCGATGTCCGTGGTCAGCTCGGGCAGGGCGGCCAGGCGGGCCGCGCCATCCCGTGGCGTTTTCCAGTAATAGGGGGTCATGGCGAACAGCGCCTCCAGCTGCCCGGCAGGCACCGTGATGCTGCCCGAGACCTCCCGCTCCCCAATGGGACGGAAGCCCTCATAGGCCACCTCCTGCACCGGATTTTTATAGGGCGTGTCGTAGAGGACAGCCTTCATCTGGTAGAGGTGCTCTGCACCGGGCACGACATAGATCATCCGTCCGCCCGGGCGCAGCACGCGCCGGAACTCTTCCTGTGCAAAGGGCGAGAAGCAGTTGAGCAGCAGGTCGGCCCATCCGGTGCGGACAGGCTGGGCAAAGCTGGATGCCACCGCGTATTTTGCGGCAGGCAGTGCCTTTGCGGCCAGACGCACCGCAGGCTTTGCAATGTCAAAGCCCGCCAGCTGCACCGGCCTGCCCGCCTGCGCAAAGGCCTGTGCAATGCAGCGGTCGTACCAGCCCTCGCCGCAGCCCGCATCCAGCAGATGGAGCGGTGCATCTGCCCCGGTGGGGACACCATACGCAAGGCACAGTTCCCCTAGCGCCCGGCCGAAGATGCCGTAATACCCGGCGTTCAGGAAGGCACGGCGGGCGGCGACCATCTCTTTGCTGTCGCCCGGGGCCTTGGTGCGCATACTCTGCACCGGCAGCAGGTGCCAATACCCCTCTTTCGCCCGGTCAAAGCTGTGGTTCCTGCCGCATTTCAGGGCAGTGTCCCCGGTCAGGGGTTCGCCGCAGAGCGGGCACTGCCAGGGGGCAAACGGCTCAGGTTTCATCGGTGTGATCCTCGATGGGTGCGGTGGCACCGCCGTGGGCGGTCATATACTCTTCAAAGTTGGTGAACTTCTGCTGGGGCGGGCGGCGGCTGATCAGCATCAGGCCCGGGTCCTCGTCCCGTGCGGGGGCGGCGTTCCGGCTGCGGCCGCGGGGTGCCTCGCTCTTGGCGGGGCGGTCCGGGCGGCTGCTCTGCACTGCATTGCGGTTATTGCGGCTGCCCTGCTGACTCTGGCTGTTCTGGGCCGGGCGGGCATTGCGGCTGTTCCGTTCTGCCCGCTGCTCGGTGCGCGGATCATTGCGGTCGGTGTGCTGCTCGGCACGGGCAGGCTGACCGCCGCGCTGACGCTGGCCATTCTGGGCCGGAGCAGTCTGCTTTGCGGCAGGCTGCGCAGCCGGAGCCTTTTTGACCGGGCGCAGAGGAGTAGCCTCCGGGGCGCTCACAAAGTGGGGGTCGAATTTGGGCTGGGCGTTGCTGCCGCGGTTGGCCGGCTGCGGGGCATTGCCCTCGCGGCGGGTGCGGCTGTTATTGGAGCGGCGGTTCTCACTGCGGCCGCCGGAAGTGCGCTTCTGGTTTTCCTCCATGGATGTTCCTTCTTTCGGTTCGGTATTCTTGGGGCCGGGCTGTTTTGCAGCCGCTTTTTCCTTCTTGGGGGCAGCGGGCTTTTCGGCCTTGGCGGGCTGCTCTGCCTTCACGGGCTGCTCCGCTTCCGCCTTGGGCTTTTTGCCCCGCACCGGGGGTGCAGCCTTGACAGGGGCGGGCACGCCGTCCCAGGGATGGCCGGAGACCACCGGGATCTGGCGGCGGTTCAGCTTTTCGATCCCGGCCAGATATTCCTTTTCCTCCGGGGCGCAGAAGCTGACGGCAGTGCCGTCGGCACCGGCACGGGCCGTGCGGCCAATGCGGTGGACGTAGGTCTCGGGCACCTCGGGCAGGTCGTAGTTGAACACATGGGACAGCTCGCTGATATCAATGCCGCGGGCGGCGATATCGGTCGCCACCAGCACCCGGGTCTTGCCCGCCTTGAAATCCTCCAGCGCCGTCACGCGGGCGGTCTGGCTCTTGTTGCCGTGGATGGCGGCAGCGGGGATGCCCTGCTTGTTCAGGTCTTTTGCGATTTTATCGGCCCCGTGCTTGGTGCGGCTGAACACCAGCGCGTTCACCACCTCGGGCTTCAGGTTCTTGATGAGCCAGGGCAGCAGGAACTTCTTGTTGCCCTTCTCCACAAAATACAGGCTCTGCTGGATGCGGTCCACCGTGCTGGACACCGGGTCTACCTTGACAAAGGCCGGGTCATGCAGGATGCCTGCGGCCAGCTGCTCGATCTCCTTGGGCATGGTGGCGCTGAACATCAGGTTCTGGCGCTGCCTGGGCAGCTTGGCGATCACCTTTTTCACGTCGTGGACAAAGCCCATATCCAGCATCCGGTCGGCTTCGTCCAGAACAAAGATCTCAATGTTGGAAAGGTCCAGCAGCCCCTGCCCCACCAGGTCGTTCAGGCGGCCCGGGCAGGCAATGAGGATGTCCACGCCCTTTTTCAGGGCTGCGACCTGCGGAGCCTGACCCACACCGCCAAAGATGACGGTGCTGCGCAGGGTCAGATACTTGCCGTAGGCCTCAAAGCTCTCGCCGATCTGCAAAGCCAGCTCCCGGGTAGGAGTCAGGATCAGGGCGCGGATGGCACCCTTTTTGCGGGGTGCGCTGGCAGTCAGGCGGTCGAGCATGGGCAGCGCAAAGGCAGCCGTCTTGCCGGTACCCGTCTGGGCGCAGCCCATCAAGTCCCTCCCGGCCAGCACCGGCGGAATGGCCGCCGCCTGAATGGGCGAGGGGGATTCATAGCCCGCCTGTGCCACAGCACGCAGCACAGGCGCGGAAAGATTCAGTTCGTTAAATGTCATTCTTCACCTAAAATGTTTCTGCATTCCATATAATAGCGCTTTTCCTCTGCGTGCCCCATGCTGAAGGTCTTGCGGGGCAGCACACCGCCCATAACGATGCCCTTGAACAGATCGCTTTTCTCAAAGGGCGGCATCAGGAAAGCCACACCCCCCTGCCTGCACAGGGCGCGGACAGCGGGCTCATCGTGGACATAATCCACCCGGGCCTCGATGTGGCGGGCCATGAAATACTCAATGAATGCGTCAATGGTGCCCACGGTCAGCGGGGCAACGGGATGTTCAAAGCTGAGCACATTGGCCACATGGGGGCCTGCCAGCGTAAAGGACTGCTGTTTTGCATCGCCGAAGCAGATGCCTGCCGCGTGGGAATCACTCCACGCGATGAGGGCCAGCAGCACGGCACCGCAGTCCACATTGAAAAGGACGCGGTGGATGGGCTCGATCTCAATGGCCGGAGAGTGGACATTGCAGACCTCAGCCAGGCACCAGCGGGCCGGGTGGGTCAGCTGCTGCTCCGGGGTCAGGGTCTTTTTCAGCTCCTCCCAGCAGGCCTTGGCAGAAGCCAGCGAATGGTTGCCGTCGCCCACGGCCAGCGTCAGGGGCGCGCCGCCCTTTGCCTGGGGATACCGGGCATCAAAGGCCTCCTGGCTGCCCAGAGCGTTCAGGGCGCTGTCGATCTGTGCCAGCAGGGCGGGATCTTCCACTGCCCAGCCGGCAATGTGGCCGCCGTTCAGCATCAGGTCGCCCTCGTAGACCTTGCGCAGCTGCTCCTTCTTCTCGCCGATGGGCTCGATGAGGGTGCAGCCGGGGTCATCGGCCAGCATCATAATATGGGGCGTTTCCAGCCTTGCCCCCCGGCGCACCGCCATGCGGGGCGGGATGCGGCTTTCCACGGTGTGCTCACTGGGGCGGATGGCAGGCACCGCACCCTCGGCATAGCTGTATGCCTCCAGGTCGATCCTGCCCACAAGGCCCTGCCGCACCCGGCCGCTCTGCTCAGTGCGTTCCACATAAATGAAGCCGTCCACCGCGCGGGTCAGCACGTTCCGGGTGTAATCGTCCATGGCCGCATGGATGGCACTGATCCTTGCATCCACGTCATCCTCTTCCAGATAGACCTCCGGCAGGATCAGGTCCAGTGTGCTGGGGCCGCCTGCGGCGGCCTGCGCAGCCTTTTCCCAATAGGAGCGGTCGCTGGTGAACTGATCGCAGGCCACACAGCCCCACTGCCCCACCGGGATCTGTTCCGACGGCAGCAGGATGTGCGCCGGGGAAAAACAGGGTGTTTTGTTCATAATACTTCCCTCCCTCTCACAAAAACGCAGGGATCACTCAAAATAGCTGGCGGCATCGTCCCGGATGACCACATGCTCCACACCTGCCTCGGTCAGGGAGAGGGTCAGCTCCTCCCGGGCCGCTGCATCCAGCGTAGAGGAGGACGGAACCTTCACCAGCAGGTTCTTCACGCCCAGCTGGGCCGCAGGGGCTCCCAGCTGGCTGGAGGAGCCGGTCACCTCGGCCAGCGAATAACCATACCAGAGCGTCACCGTATCTCTGAAGCGGGCCTGCCAGGCGGCGATATCCGCAGTCAGCTGCCCGGCACGATCTACACCGTTGGTGGTGCCATAGTCCTGCTTGGCGCTGGTGGACGAGGGGAACTGGACATTTTCCAGCAGCACCTGATCAAACCCGGCGGCGTGTACCTCAGCGATCAGATCACCGATATACTGCACGGTCTCCGCAGCGTAGGGGTTCAGCCAGGGGTTGCCTCCGGCGGAAGCCTTGTTGTCCAGCCAGAGGTACTCCTGCCCCTGATACCGGATGGCCAGAGCGTGGTCGGCCCGGGCACCGGCAGGGTCACGGAAGGCGGTCAGCGCAGCCACCGGCACCAGCCCCTCCTCCTTGAAGATGGATGCCACGCTCGTCAGCTCGACCTGCGTGGGGGCTGCATTGGCGGCACCCACCGCCGTCTGGGAGGCGTAATACACCTGCCCGGCGGTGTCCTTCAGGGTCAGGATGGCATAGGTCATGCCCTGTGCCTTGAGCTGCCGGGCAGCAGAGTGGATGGCGGCCTCGTCGGTCAGGGTGGTCACATCCACCTCTGCCCACAGGCCCGTCACAATATCAGTGCCCTTGACCTCTGGCTCCGGCTCCTTTTCCGGCACCGAGGAAGCTGCCGGTTCGCTGGCAGCGGTGCTCTGCGTCCCGGAGGATGCACTCTCGCTGACAGCACTGGATGCGGAGAGGTCACGATCCCGCACCACGGTATACCAGGTGTGGGTGGCCCAGTCCAGCACATGGGGCGCGGCCACCCAGGCCGCTGCCAGCACGGCCACCACCAGCACCGCAATGCCGATGCCCTTTTTCAGCCGCATCTCGCGGGTGTAAAAGCTGCGCCGGTAGCGCTTGACCTTCTGGCGTTTGGGATATCTTGCCATAATCAACCACCCTCCTTGGGGTCAACTTACAGGATCACGGAATGGCCGGTAAAGCCGTAGATGGCCAGCGCCAGCACACCGATATAGATCAGGGTGATGGGCAGGCCGCGGAATGCTTCGGGGATGGCCTTGCTGCGCAGGCGGTTGCCCGCCTCGGTCACCAGCATCACAGCCAGCAGGTAGCCCAGGCCGCTGCCCAGGCCAAAGCCGATGGACTGCGCCAGCGTAAAGCTCTGGGTGCGCTCCACCAGCACGGTGCCCAGCACGCCGCTGTTCACGGCGGCAATGGGCAGGATGCGGATAAGCAGGCCGCTGCGGGGGCCCTTGACCGCCCGCAGGATGGCGTGTTCAAAGATGCAGACCACCGCCACACAGGCCAGGTAGAGCAGCGGGCGGAGCTGGGCACGGTAGGGCAGATCCACGATCTGGCTGCCCGCAAAATACGCCAGTGGGGCCACCAGCGTCTGGGTAACACAGAGCAGCAGGGCAAACCACCAGCTGCTGGTGCGCTCGTCACCCACCAGCTGGATCAGGCGCGACACGCCCAGACCACGGGTAAAGATAGCGTTCTGGGCAAACAGGGCCAGCACGGCGTAGGCAAAGGCCACACCGATGGTATTCATCACAGCACTCACTGATCCTGCACCTCCTTCCGGGGGTGCGCAGCCAGAGTGCCGCGCGCCTCAGTTTTCAGGTATTCCTTGTGTTTGCGGGCCAGCGCGCGCCAGACGGCACACACCACACCCAGCACGATGAAGCCGCCTGCCGGCATGGATGCCATGGGCAGGACAGAGCGGCTGAGCTGGATCCCAAACACACTGCCCAGTGCCAGCCACTCCCGCAGGCAGCCCACGATGAACAGGATGAGCGCGTAGCCCACCGTGATGCGCAGACCCTTGGAGACAGCCTTACGCATGGTTTCCTGCACACGGCCAAAGCGGTAGGTCAGCAGAGGCTCCACCACCAGCATGGGCAGGTAGATGCCCAGCATCAGCAGGTCGGTGCCGAACACGGCGTTCAGGATGGGATAAGCGGCAAGGTAGACCACCGCCGCACTGCCGCTGTACACCAGCGCCCGGGGCAGCAGCTTTTTCTCCAGCTCTTCCGGGGCGGGCTGCTCGTCCCGCAGGGGGAACAGGCGGCTGACCAGACAGGCCAGCATCCGGGAAGGCGTGAGCAGCAGGGCCACAGCCACGGCCAGCATCAAAGCATTTTTGCCTGTGGTGGCAAGCACCACCAGCGGAGCCAGACCCATGCCCTGCATGACAACGGGGTTGTTTTTGAACACCCGGTCATGGTGGGCAAATTTCTCCGGATCGCGGGTGATCAGTTCTGCAATGGAACGTTTCATTCAGCACCCTCCTTTCCGGCCGCAGGGCGGTGCATCAGCTGATACAGGCGGCTCTCGGTGCGGTCCATCCAGCCGGAAATGCTGTTGACCGTGAGCAGGGCAAAGCAGACACCCGTCTCATACACGCCGTAATACCGGAAGCCCATGGTGATCGCACCCACCAGCACACCGTACAGGATGCGGCCCAGACGGTGATGGGCGCAGGTGTAGGGCTCGTTGAGCAGGAACACCGCGCTGAACAGCATGGCACCGGTCAGCAGCTCGTCCCGCACGCACTGCAGGCGCAGGGCGATGTCCACGCCGTTTACTCCCACCTGACGGGGGAAGAGGAAGGCGATGAGGGCACAGGTGACCACAAAGCTGACAGAAGCGCCCAGACGGACATCCTTTTGCAGCCAGAGGAAAAGCCCACAGGCCAGAAGGATGAGGGCGGCACCGGTGCCCATGGGGGCGGCGTACTCGCCCAGCACCAGCGAAATTGCGCTGATGTTCAGGCTGCCGCCGCTGCGCAGGGTATCCGAGATGGTGCTGGACACCGGCACGTCGGTGGCATCCCACAGGGGGATGTTGATATAGGGCTGGGGGTAGCGGAACACCTGCTCCGGCCAGGACACCGCCGCCACGGCGTAGCCCACAGCAGCGGGGTTGAAGGGATAGCTGCCGTAGCCGCCAAACACCTCCTTGCCGATGAGGACACCGGCCAGCACCGCCATAATGACCACATACCAGTCCACCGTGGCGGGCATGAGCAGGGCGATGATGAGAGCAAAGCTCTCGTTGGAGAAATCCCCGGCCCGATACACGCGGCGGCGCAGCAGGGAGACCAGGCGGTCACACAGATTGCCGGTGAGCAGCGCCGCGCCGCAGAGCAGCAGGGGCCGCAGACCGTACAGGAAGCAGGCCATGCAGAGCAGCGGGATGGTCATAAAGCAGACGTGCAGATAGTACCGCCCAGTCTTTGCAAGCTCCTGCTCCTGCTGCTGGATCAAACGTTCATCCATGGTAAGGCACCTCTCACAGGGCGGCCAGACGGCGCACTGCCGCAGCCGGGTCGGCTGCGCCGAACACGGCACTGCCCGCCACCAGAATATCGGCCCCCGCCTCCACACACAGGGGGGCGGTGGTGTCATCCACGCCGCCATCCACTTCCAGCAGGTAGCGGGCGCTCCGCTTTGCTCGCTCTTCCTTGAGCCAGCGCAGCTTTTCCAGCGCCGAGGGCATGAACTTCTGCCCGCCGAAGCCGGGCTCCACGCTCATCACCAGCACCAGATCCAGCTGGTCGAGATACGGGGCCAGCGCCTCCGGCGCAGTACCAGGCTTGATGGTCAGGCCCACCTTGCAGCCCAGTGCCTTGACCGCATCGATGGTCTGTTGGATGTCGTCCTCGCACTCGAGGTGGAAGTTGTACAGGCTGGCACCCGCCTTGATGAAAGGCTCTGCATACTGCAGCGGGTGGCTGATCATCAGGTGGACATCGTAGAATGCTGCGGGCATCCCCTTGTGCAGGCTTTTCAGCACCGGCACGCCAAAGCTGATGTTGGGCACAAAGTGGCCGTCCATCACGTCATAATGCAGCATCTGCGCACCGGCATCCAGCACCATGCGGCAGTCTGCGCCAAGCTGATTGAAATCAGCCGAAAGGATCGAAGGACTAATGATCGTCATTGTGTTTTATACTCTCCGTTATTTTTCAGAAAGATTACACCATCCGTTCTGCCAGAGCACCTGTTTTGGGGCCGGAATGCAGGGCGGGCATGGTTATTCTTAGTTTACATGAAAACACGCAAAAAATCAAACCCGGAGCCGTGTTTTTCACGGAAAAGTCTCAAACCTGCCCCCGGATACATCCAAAATCCATTCCAAAACCAAAAACGACCAGACCGCCCCGCCCGTTTCAGGGGGACAGTCTGGCCGCGGATTCAGTTGACAGGCTTCATGCTGGCGGGGTCCTCCACCGGCACGGGCTGACCGGATTCGTCCGGCAGGCGCTTCATGCCGCTGGGGTTGGGAGGCGTGGCGGGCAGGGTGAACACGAACTGACACCACTCGCCCTGCTGGCTTTCCACACGGATCTGGCCTCCGGAAAGGTTGACCAGCACCTTGCAGATATTCAGGCCAAGACCGGCTCCCCGGGCGTGCAGGCCGCGGGACCTGTCCTCTTTGTAGAAGCGCTGGAACACATAGGGCAGCGCCTCGGGGCTGATGCCCTGACCGGAATTCCAGATCGAGATCTCCACCTCGGGGCCCAGCTTCTCCACATGGAACTTGATGGTGCCGCCCGCCGGGGTGAACTTGATGGCATTGTCCAGAATGTTATAAGCCACCTGATGGATGAGGTCGGGGTCCGCGTAGACCAGCACCTTTTCATCCATGGTCAGGCCTTCCAGATCGATCATGCCGTCGTTGATGCGCTGCTCCGCCGAAAGGGCCACACCGGTGAGCGTCTCCCAGATGTTGAACATCCGGGCGTTCACCTGATACTCGCCGCTTTCCAGCTTGGAGAGATCGAGCATGTTCTGGATGAGCCGGGCCAGGCGGCCGGTCTCCTCGCTGACCAGCTGCAGGTAGTGGTTCTGCATATCGGGCGGGATGGTGCCGTCCAGAATGCCGTCCACAAAGCCCTTGATGGTGGTCATGGGGGTGCGCAGCTCGTGGGCGATGTTGCCCATGAACTGGCCGCGGGAATTGTCGTTGGACTGGATGTTCTCCGCCATCTGGTTGAAGGTGCGGGCCAGATCCACCACTTCGCCCTCACCATCCACGCCCTCAACACGGACAGAGAAGTCCCCGCCGCCAAACCGCTGGGCGGCATCGGTGATCTTCTGGAGCGGGTCGGTCAGCTTCCGCATCAGGAAGGAGGTCAGCACGCTGGCGCAGAGCAGCATGATGCAGGCCGAGAAGAAGAAGTTCGACCAGAACTCCTCCTTGAAGTCGGTCAGTCGCGCGCCGGAGGAGCAGAGGAAGAGATAGCCGCTGTTGTTGCCCTGGGCATCCTGCATGTGCCGCACCGAGACATAGCTCTTCTCGGTCAGCACACCATCCAGCGTGCTCAGGGTGTGGTAGGGCTGATCCCCGGCAACTTTTTTCATAAGCTCCGGCCCCACAATATCTGTTCCCACCATCTCGGGGTTGGAGGCAATGAGGACCCTGCCCTCTTCATCGGTAAAAAACAGGTAAGCCTCGGCGCTCTCGCCGATGATCTCCAGCTTGGTGTTCAGGGCATCCAGCTCGGCCCCCTTAGGCAGAGCCGCCTGCTGCACGATATAATCCGCCGCGCGCTGGGTCACATCCGCCACGCTGTCCAGCGTGTCGTACCGCTCCTGGGCAAAATAACGGCTGAACAGCAGCCACTCGGAGCAGCCCAGCACCGCCGTGCCCAGCACCAGCAGGGTGGCCACCATCGAAAAGAAGGTGACCGAAATACTTTTGCGCATTACTGACGCACCTCGAACTTATAGCCCACGCCCCAGACGGTCTTGAGCTCCCACTTGTCGGAAGCGCCCGCCAGCTTTTCGCGCAGGCGCTTGACATGAACATCGATGGTGCGGCTGTCGCCGTAGTACTCAAAGCCCCACACCTCGTCCAGCAGCTGGTCGCGGGTGTAAACACGGTTGGGGTGGGAGGCCAGGCAGTTCAGCAGCTCCAGCTCCTTGGGGGGAGCTTCCACCACCTTGCCCTTGACCCGCAGCTCGTAGCTGTTCATGTCCAGCCGCAGGTTGTCGAACTCGATCACACCCTCAGTGCTCTCGGTCTGGGCGGTGGTGGTGGTGCAGCGGCGCAGCACCGCCTTGATGCGGGCCACGACTTCCTTGGTATCAAAGGGCTTGACCATGTAATCATCCGCGCCCAGCTCCAGGCCCAGCACCTTGTCAAAGGTCTCGCCCTTGGCGGTCAGCATCATCACGGGGGTGTTGCCCAGCTTGCGGATGCGGCGGCAGACCTCCAGGCCATCCATCTTGGGCATCATCACATCCAGCAGCACCATATCGGGCTTGACCTGGTTGAACTTGTCCAGACCTTCTTCGCCGTCGTTCGCAGTGGTGACCTGATAGCCCTCCTTGGTCAGATAAAGCCGCAGCAGCTCGCAGATGTTGGTATCGTCGTCCACGACGAGGATCTTTTCGTTGGCCATAGTGGTTTCCTCCCCAATTCTGTATGTTCCGGCCCTTTCGGGCCTTGTGACAAAGTATTCCACTTCTTATTATACGGAAGAGTTATGACAAAATAAAGAAGGTTTTGTATGATTTTTGGGACGCAGGCTCCGCCGCTCAGCTCATCATCAGCCGGATGATCTCCTCATTGGTCTGCCGCATCCCGTCCTTGCCCAGACGTCCGATGCCCTTGATGGTGGTCTCGATGTCCTTCATCACGATGCCATCGCCGCCCTTGAACTCCTGATTGCACTTGTACATGTTGTAGCCCAGCAGCGCCGCATCCACCGAAGATGCGATCTTTGCGGCGCAGGAAGCCTTGGCTCCGTCGCACACGATGCCGGACACGATGGCAAGGGCGTTGACCACCGTGTGGATGGCAGCCTGATAGCCGTCGCCGCACAGGTACACGATGCCTGCGCCTGCACCCGCACCCGCGCTGACCGCGCCGCAGTAGGCAGACAGGGTGCCGATGCCGGTCTTTTCGTGGATGGCCACCAGATTGGAGATGATGAGGGCGCGGTAGAGCTTTTCCTTGCCGCTGTGCAGCTCCTTGGCGTACTCGATGAGGGGCACCGAGCAGGTGATGCCCTGATTGCCACTGCCGGAGTTGATGATGACCGGCAGCTCGCAGCCGTTCATGCGGGCATCGGAGCCGGCGGCGGCCTTGGCTTTTGCGCGGTTGGAGACATCGTTGCCGTAAGTGGTCAGCAGCACCCGCCCGATGTTGGCACCGTAGTCGCCCAGCAGGCCCTCTTCTGCAATGGCGTTGTTGTAGCGGATCTGCCGTTCCAGCAGGTCTGCCACGTCCCGCAGGTCGGCGGTCTCGGCAAAGTCCCAGATGTCCTGCATGTTCAGCAGGCTGCGGTCGGCGCGGGTGTCCTCCTGCACGGTCTCGTCCAGCAGGGGCACCTCGTACAGCACCGTGCCGTTCTTCTCGATGCGGCAGATGTTGGTGTGGTAGTCCGCGATGCGCACTCGGGCGTAGTCCTGCCCGCAGCGCTCGGTGACGACGATGTCAAACACATGCCCCTGCTCGGTGTGCTCGATGGTGATGGGCACTGTCTGCAGATAGTCCCGGATGGCAGACTTCTTTTCCTCGCTGACCTCCGAGATGACCTCCAGCTCCTTCTCGGCGGAACCGGCGATGATGCCTGCCGCCACCGCCGCCTCCATGCCCTTCAGGTGCCCGGTGTTGGGCACGATGACGCTTTTCACGTTCTTGATGATGCTGCCGCTCACCTGCAGCTGCACGCTGTCCGGCAGCACCCCCAGCACCTCGCGGGCTTTTGCCGCCGCATAGGCCAGCGCGATGGGCTCGGTGCAGCCCATCGCCGGGATCAGCTCCTCCTTCAGGATCTCCACATAAGCCTGATAGCGCGGGTCGTTGCGTTCCATAACATCCTCCTGCCTTCCCTTCCGGAAATCGGTTCGTATTTTAAGAACAGTATAATATAGAACTCCCGCCGTGTAAATCCGTTGTTTTGCGCCCATCCCCTTGCGCTCCGGGTTTTCATCGCGTATAATGATAGTTGTATCGTTATGCCAAAAAACGTGTAAGGAGCGTATTTTATATGAAGTTAGGTATCGTCGGTCTGCCGAACGTCGGCAAGTCCACTCTGTTCAACGCCATCACCTCCACCAAGAACGCGGAAGCCGCCAACTACCCCTTCTGCACCATTGAGCCCAACAGCGGCATCGTGGCCGTGCCGGACAAGCGGCTGGACAAGCTGGCTGAGATCTGGCAGACCAATAAAAAGACACCTGCCATCGTTGAGTTTGTAGACATCGCCGGTCTGGTCAAGGGTGCCAGCCAGGGTGCAGGCTTGGGCAACAAGTTCCTGGGCCACATCCGCGAGTGCGATGCCATCGTGCATGTGGTGCGCTGCTTTGATGACGACAACATCATCCATGTGGTGGAGGACGTGACCAAGGCCGAGGCCGTGGACCCCATCGCTGACATCGATGCCATTGACTACGAGCTGATCCTCTCCGACCTCGAGGTCGTTCAGAACCGCGCGGGCCGGATGGCCAAGGCTGCCAAGAGCGGCAACAACAAGGGCGCTGCCGCTGAAGCCGCCTGGCTGCAGAAGCTGGCCGACCACCTGAGCGCAGGCAAGCCCGCCCGCAGCTTTGACTTTGACGAGGGGGATGCCGAGCAGCAGGCCGTGCTGCATGAGATGGGCCTGCTGAGCTCCAAGCCCGTGCTCTACGCCTGCAACGTGGGCGAGGATGACCTGATGGAGGGCATTGAGAATAACCGCTATGTCCCGCTGGTGGCCGCCCGCGCCGCCGAGGAGGGGGCCCGCTACATTCCCATCTGCGCCAAGACCGAAGAGGACATTGCCGACTACTCCCCCGAAGAGAAGAAGGCTTTCCTGGCCGAGATGGGCATCGAGGCCAGCGGCCTGGACAACCTGATCACTGCCAGCTACGACCTGCTGGGCCTCATCTCCTTCCTGACCGACGGCAAAAAGGAGTGCCGTGCCTGGACCATCCGCAAGGGCACCAAGGCTCCTCAGGCCGCCGGTAAGATCCACAGCGATTTTGAGCGCGGCTTCATCCGCGCCAGCGTCATCGGCTATGGCGACCTGGAAGCCAACAACTTCGATTATGCCGCTGTCAAGGCCAAGGGCCTGCAGCGCACCGAGGGCAAGGAGTACGTCGTGAAGGACGGCGACGTGATCGAGTTCCTGTTCAACGTCTGATGTATGATAAAAGTGTCTCCCGCGCGGCGCGTGGGAGACACTTTTGCCCGGGAGAAAGGACATCTATATGATTATCGGAATTATGGGCGCAATGCCCGATGAAGTCGATCAGCTGTGTGCAAAACTGGAAAATGTCACCGTGGAGCCCTACGGCGGCGTGGAGTACCACAGGGGCACGCTGGCAGGCAAGCAGGTCGTGGTCTGCTGTGCAGGCATGGGCAAGGCCAATGCCGCCGCCACCACTCAGGTGCTCATCACCCGATACGGTGCCGAGAAGATCATCTTCTCCGGCATTGCAGGCAACATGACCAGCAAGATCGGCATTGGTGATGTGGTCATTGGCAAGACGGTGCTCTACCACGATGCCCAGCTGGACATGATCTGCCAGAACCCGCCCTACCTGAAGGAGTACGCCGGTGACCCGGCCCTCATCGCCGCCGCTGAAAAAGCCTGCGCCGAGGCCGGGGTCAAGGCCCTGACCGGCAAGATCGCCACCGGCGACCTGTTCGTGGGCGACAGCGAGACCAAGGCCGCCATTGAGGCCAAATGCGCCCCCGACTGCGTTGAGATGGAGGGTGCTGCCGTGAGCCAGATCGCCGCCAAGAACGATGTGCCCTGCGTCATCCTGCGCGCCATGAGCGACAACGCCGACGAGGACGGCCACGAGGTGCTGGTGGTGAAGAAGTTCAGCATCGCCGAGTACGTGGCTACCGCCACCCGGATCGTGGCGGCCATGGTAGAAGCACTCTGAGCAGCCGGAGCGGCCTTTACAGAAACTGCTCCAGTTTCAGCCGGTTCTCTTCCTCCAGATCCTGTAGTTTCTGCATCAGGCGCTTGGAGCCGGGGGCCGCATCGGGATAGTCTTTCTGGCTCTTGATACAGTCCATCACGCCCTGGCTGCTTCCCTCGCTGAGCATTTCGGCCAGATTGCGGGTGGATCTGTCGGTGAGCGTTTTCATCCCGATGCCCATTTTGGTGTTGAGCTTTGCCATGATGCTCTGGCCCTGAGCCGTGCCGCCGCAGGCCTCAATGGCAGTGTGGGCCTCCTGATTCAGTTCCCGGTAGAGATTCCGCTCCCGCAGAAGCTCGGCCCGGAAGGCAGGGTCCTCGGTCATGGGCACGATCTGTTCCAGCGTGTTCTTGCCCATCTCCGTGTTCTGCACCACCGCTTCCAGCAGATTCAGGTTATCATTTTTCTGATTTTCCATACAAAAATCCCCCTTTGTGGCACTAGCTTGTACCGCAAAGGGGGATTTTATGCATTCGGTTTATTTGCTGCAGATCTGGTCGCCGCCGGCGGTCTGGGCCGCCTTCAGGCGCTGCTCACACAGCTGATACAGTGCGTCCCAGTTTTTGCCCCGCACCTCGCCGGTGCAGGCGCAGCCGATGGACTGGGTAAAGGGCACCCGGCGCATCAGGCCCACCGATGCCACACACGCGCGGGGCATCTCGGCATAGATGCCGTTCAGCTCCTCGGCCAGCTCTGCGCAGTTCTTATCCGCGCAGCCGATGGCGAACAGCGTGTCCGTCAGGCGGCAGACCACCCGCTCTGCAGGGCGGTCGTAGTGCTTTTTCCACTGGTTGGCCACAAAGCAGACCAGCTGGTTCATCACGGCATCGCCCTGCCGGGCGCGCATCCCGTCCTCATCGTCCAGCGCCACCAGCGCCAGCGAAGCACAGCGGTGGGCATCCGTCCACTCATCCAGCCGGGTGCAGAACTCCGTTTCAAAATAGCGGCGGTTGAACACGCCGGTCAGAAAATCGTGATTCATATCGTCCCGGCAGAGCTCCCGCTCCCGCGCGGTCATCCGATCCTCCGGCAGGTCGCTGCCCGCCAGCGGAGCCGTCATCTGCAGCTGCCAGAGCTTGCCGTCCGCCTCGATCAGGCGGCGCAGCACGCAGTCCACCTGCCCATTGCGCAGGACATAATCCACCTGCAGGCCATCGTCCTGCCAGGTGTCCGCGGTCTCCTCATCGGCTTCCGTCAGGGTCACGTCTTCAAAGGCGGTCTGTGCGTTTTCTGCAAAGGCGCGCAGATCCTGTTCCGTCCATTCTTTTTTCATGCGTTTTTCCCCACTATCCGGTGCCGGACTCTCTCCCTTCCGGCACAGCTTTGCCACACGGCCGCTGAAAGCGCAGCCCTCATTACCGGAATTATACCATCTCGTGCCGGGCGTTTCCAGCAAAACGCACAAACTTTAACGTAATTTTTTACATTTTCGTCAAACTGCTAAACACGCTCCAGGTTTCCGGCCCGGTTCTGTACGGCAGTACACGGCGCACTCCGCCAGAATGCGCTTGGCCAGCGCGGCAGTGTCGAACCCATCGGCGGCGCGCCAGCTCCAGTTTCCGCCCAGCTTGCCGGGGCTGTTCAGGTGGGCTTCCTCGCCCAGGCCCAGCCAGTCGGCCATGGGGATGATGGCACGGTCGGCCACAGAGCCCAGCGCAGCCCGGAGCAGCGCGGTGCGGGCCGCCTCTGTTTTGACAGCGGCCACCTCCTTTGCGGTGGGCTGACAGCCGGTCAGATGCAGGTAGGCGGCGGCCACAGCCTTCTCCTTGGCCGATGCGCTCTCGTCCCACCAGGCGGTCAGCGTCGTGTTGTCGTGGGTGCCGGGGTAGACCACGCTGTTCTTGACGTGGTTGTGGGGCAGGTACTCACTGTCCCCGCCGCCGAACGCGAACTGCAGCACCTTCATGCCCGGGAAGGTGCTGTCTGCCAGCAGCTCCCGCACACTGGGGAACAGCTCACCCAGATCTTCGGCGATGATGGGCAGCTTGCCCAGCGCACCTTCCAGCGCGTTGAACAGCTCCATCCGGGGGCCGGTCTCCCACTTGCCGGTCTTGGCGGTAGTGCTGTCTGCCGGGATGGCCCAGTAGGTGTCAAAACCACGGAAGTGGTCGATGCGGAGCAGGTCATAGATGCCCAGCGCATGGCGGACACGCTGGATCCACCAGGCATAGCCGGTCTGCTTATGGTAGGGCCAGTTGTACAGCGGGTTGCCCCAGAGCTGGCCGTCTGCCGAGAAGTAATCCGGCGGGCAGCCTGCCACCCGGGCAAAGCCGCCGTCTGCATCCAGCTCAAACAGCGGGCCGCCCACCCAGGCATCCACGGAATCTGCCGAGACATAGATGGGGATATCGCCCAGGATCTGCACGTTGTTGGCGTTGGCGTAGGCTTTCAGCTTCTTCCACTGGATGCTGAACTCGTACTGCAGAAACTTCCAGAAGCCGATCTCTTCCTCGTTCTCTGCCTTAAAAGCTTCCAGCGCCTGCGGCTCCCGCTTGCGGTACTCCCGGGGCCACTGGGTCCAGCTCTTCATGCCGTTGGCGGTCTTGAGGGCCATGTAGAGGGCATAATCCTCCAGCCATCCCTCGTTTTCCAGCGTGAAGGCATAGTACGCATCCGGATAGTAATGGGCACAGCCGTGCCGGCCTGCACACTGCCTGCGCCAGGCGGCATAGGCGGCACGCAGGACCTTGTAGCGGCTGGTGTACAGGGTGCCGTAATCCACGTTCAGCGGGTCCTTGCCCCAAGGCTCGGCCTTGAGCTGGGCAGCCGTCAGCAGCCCCTCGGCTTTCAGAGCATCCAGATCAATGAAATAAGGGTTGCCCGCAAAGGCAGAGCAGCTCTGGTAGGGGCTGTCCCCATAGCCCGTGGGGCTCAGGGGCAGGATCTGCCAGATCTTCTGGCCTGCCGCCGCAAGGAAATCCACAAATTTTTCTGCCTTTTTGCCAAAGCAGCCGATCCCGTAGGGGCCGGGCAGGCTGGACACCGGCATCAGAATACCACTTTCACGCATTGTAAATCCTTCCTCGTCTCAAACTTTTTGCTGGGGCTTGTCTGTTTTCTATCATAACATAACTGCAGACTATTTTCCACAGGCAAAAAACGTGGTATACTTGTTTTTATATTAGGAGGTGCTTATGCAGCCAACCGAAAAATACTATGAACACGATGCCTACCGCCGGGAGGCGGTGGGGCATATTTTAGCCGCAGAGCCGGACAGCCGGACCGGCGGCGGGCGCATCGCGCTGGACGGCACGGTGTTCTACCCCGAAGGCGGCGGCCAGCCTGCCGACCGGGGCACCCTGACCCTTGCCGACGGCACGGTGCTGACCGTCACCGATGTCCACGAGCAGGCGGGTGTCATCTGGCATACGGTCACTTCCCTGCCCGCCGGGGCGGTGCCCGGGGCCGAAGCCGCTCAGGCCATCGACTGGGCGTGGCGGTTCGATAAGATGCAGCAGCACACCGGCGAGCACATCCTCTCCGGCATCCTGCACAGCATGTTCGGGGCCGAGAACGTGGGCTTCCACATCGGCTCCGATGCCGTGCGGATGGACACGAACATCCCCATCTCCGCCGAGGGGCTGAAAGCGGCCGAGACTGCCGCCAACCGCATCATCTGGGAGAATGTGCCGGTGAACATCACCTACCCCACCCGGGAGGAGCTGGCCGCCCTGACCTACCGCTCCAAAAAGGAGATCGAGGGGCAGGTGCGGATCGTGACCATCCCCGGGGCGGATGTCTGTGCCTGCTGCGGCACCCACACCGCCTTTACCGGTGCGGTGGGCCAGATCAAGATCCTGGCCGCTGAAAACTATAAGGGCGGCGTGCGCCTGAGCATCGTCTGCGGCGGGCGCGCGCTGGAAGCCGCGCAGGCCATGCGGGCGCGGCAGGCAGAGATCGGTGCCCTGCTCAGCGCCAAGGCCAGCGAGACAGCCAACGCCGTGCACCGGGTGTATGACGAGTACACCGCCCTGAAATTCACCCACTTCGGGCTGTGCAGCCAGCTCTTTGACGCGCTGGCCGCGCAGGCAACGCCCGGTGCGGATGCCATCCGCATCGTGCCGGGGCTGGACCCGGACGGCCTGCACCGGCTGGCTAGCCGCCTGACCGAAGCCACCACCGGCCTGTGCGCGGCCCTGACCCCCAACGAAAAGGGCACCGGCTACTGTATCGCCCAGGCGGGCGGTGATGTCCGTGCCCTGACCAAAGCCCTGAACGCCGCCCTCAATGGCCGCGGCGGCGGCAAACCCGGCATCTGTCAGGGAAGCTGCGCCGCAGAGCCGGAACAGGTGGAAGAATTTTTGCAGAAGAAAGACCGGTAAGCATCCTCGCCCTCTCCGTCTTTGCTTCGCAAAGCCACCTCTCCCAAAGGGAGAGGCTTTGGCAGTGCGGAAAACCATCCGTTTTTGCCAAAGGCTCCCCCTTTGGGGGAGCTGGCGCGTCAGCGCCTGAGAGGGCGAGCCACGTTAATTTTAAGGAGAACAACAAACTATGAGAATGCGTTTCAAACCCTACGCCCACGATGAGCTGATGGCCGCCGATTTCCACGTCCACGAGCCCCTGATCTGGGGCGGCAAGTGGCACGCACAGTATGCCCGCCCGGAGCAGCCCTTTGTGCTGGAGCTGGGCTGCGGCAAGGGCGGCTTTATCTCCCAGCTGGCCTGCGCCCACCCGGAAAACAACTATCTGGGCATCGACATCACCGACAAGGTGCTGATTCTTGCCAAGCGCAAGATCGAGGCCGCTTACACCGAGGCAGGCCACCCCATCGACAACGTGAAGATCATGAGCACCGACATCGAGCGCATCAAGGGCGTGCTCACCGCTGAGGATACCGTCAGCCGCATCTACATCAACTTCTGTAACCCGTGGAGCAAGAACGCTTCCTCCAACAAGCACCGGCTCACCTATCCCCGCCAGCTCATCCAGTACCGCGAATTCCTCAAGGATGGCGGCGAGATCTACTTCAAGACCGATGACGACGACCTGTTCCGCGACAGCCTGGAGTATTTCCCCGCTTCCGGCTACGAGATCACCTGGAAGACCTTTGACCTGCACGAAAACGAGCCGGAGTGGAACATCCGCACCGAGCACGAGGGGATGTTCACCGAGATGGGCATCAAGATCAAGGCCCTGATCGCCAGAAAGCTGCCCGGCGATGCCGCCGTGACCTGGATCGAGCCCAAGATCCTGAAAAAGAGGAAGGCTGCGGAGGAAGCCGCCGCCGCCGCAAAGGAGGAGTAAGATGTCCTTTTTTGTCAACACCATGGTCTGCGGCTTTTCGCTGTATCAGATCCTGGCGTTTTTCCTGATCTACTCCTGCCTGGGCTGGTGCCTGGAGGTCATCTATGCCGCCGTTTCCACCGGCCAGCTGGTGAACCGCGGCTTTCTGAACGGCCCGGTCTGCCCCATCTACGGCTTTGGCATGATCATCGTGCTGTTCACCCTTTCGCCGCTGGCAGACAACCTGCTGCTGCTCTATCTCGGCGGCGTGATCCTGCCCAGCGTGCTGGAGCTGGTGGGCGGCTGGGCGCTCTACAAGCTCTACCACACCCGGTGGTGGGATTACAGCGACTTCCCCTTCAACATCGGCGGATATATCTGCCTGGAGTTCTCCCTTTTGTGGGGCGTGGGCACCGTTGTGGTGATGAAGGCCGTTCACCCCGTGATCGCGGGTTTTGTGGAGATGGTCCCCCAGATGGTGGGCTTTGTCCTCATGTGCATCCTGTACGCCTGCTACGCCGCCGACGTGGTGGTGACCGCCTTTGCGGCCTCTGACCTGGCCCGTGAGCTGGATGCCCTGGAAAAGGTGGCCGACAGTATGCACGCCGTGTCCGATGCCATGACCGAGCTGCTGGGCACCACCGCCATGGATGTGGACCAGAAGATGGACGAGAGCCGCCTGCAGCTCAAGCTGGCGGCTGCCGAGGCCCGGAACAATGCCGCCAAACTGAGCCCCCGAGATGCCGCTGCCGCCCTGCGCGCCAAGGCCGACGAGGCCATGGAGGCCGCCCGCAAGTCCTCGCAGGAGGCCCGGCTCAATGCCTCTGAGGCCGCCACTGCCGTCAAGCTGGCTGCCAAGGGCACCGCAGAGCGCACGGCAGAGCTGCTCCGTCTGGAACAGCTGGCCGAAGAGCTGCAGGCCCGCAGCGAGGAGATGCGCGCCCGCACCCGGAGCTCCAAGTACTTTGGCAAGGGCCGTATGCTCCGCGCTTACCCCAAGCTGCGCCACGGCGAAAAGCACCGTTCTCTGGACGAGCTGCGGGAACGCCTGAAGTACGAGCGCAGGCACTGACCCTGACCGTTGCAGCAACCCCAAATGCCCCTGACCGGCTTCTTTCGGTCAGGGGCATTTTCATTTTGCCGCGTCCTCCATAAGATCAGGCAGATCTTGCGCCGCCGCACGATTTTGTTTTCATTCTGTTTTCCACATTGTACATTCCTTTTTGTGTACTTTTCCAAATCTATTTTCGTCATATTGACAAAAAAAAAAAAGAGTATCTTATCCTGTGCAATATGCTATTCCCGCTAAAAACTGAAGAATCGGCAAACCAGTCGAAAGGCTGCGACGCAAAGCTACAGGGCCTGTAACATGGCAGCCAGCTGCACGTTATCCTCTCCGGGTAAGGTAATACGAAACCTTGCACCTCCTTGTGAAGATGCGTCGGCTTCCCTTCAGGAGAGCGAGCGCACAGCGGGCCTACAAGGGTTCAGAGCGTCGTACCAGCCGTTTGGCCGGTGCGGCGCTCTTTTGTTTTGGCTGAAATAGAGAGAGTTTTTGGGAAATCATTGAAAGGAGTAAAGAATTATGAAACCCAAGCGTTTGATCAGCTTATTGGTTGCGGTCTGCATGATGATCACCATGCTGCCCCTGTCGGCAGTCACGGCATTTGCAGCAGACACGTCATCGTCACCTGACCCAGAAGAGATCGTTGGCGATTACAAGTATGCCTATAAGGTAAATGACGGTAATGCAACCATCACAGAATTTCTTGGCCCTGTTGATTCAGAAGGCAATGTTGATTCAGCAAACAATGGCCCCTACGACATCGACATACCCTCAGAGTTGGACCACCACCCTGTAACCGGTTTGGGAGCATATTCATTTTCCGGCTATGCGAGTGCTTCTCCCTACCCCCACAACTCGTACCAAATTGGTCGCAACATTCGCTCCGTCGACATTCCACAAGGCGTTACTTCCATCGGAGACGTAGCCTTTGGTTGTTGTAAGTTTACAACGCTTTCGTTAGGTGAGAATATTGAGACGATCGGCGGGGGTGCCTTTTGGCATTGCTCCAACCTGAGCGAGATCACCATCCCGGAAAATGTAAAAGAAATTAAAAACGGGTACAGTGAGAATATTTACTATCGCAAAACCTTTGAAGGTTGCTCCCATCTGAAATGCATTATACTCCCTGCTGGATTTAAGTCTTTCGAAGCCAGTCTGAGAGATTGTCCGACTGATTGTGTCATCTACTACAACAACGACTGGGACCACGCAAAAGATCTGCTTGCAGACAATGATAACAGTTGGTACCTTTATAATGACAATGGTAAACTGAAAAACCGCAATTTTCTTTACCTCTGCAAGGTGACCTTTGATGCCAATGGCGGCGAACTGAACGACTACGATGGCAACCTGACCGACCACGCTGTGGTGCCGGTTTATAGGACCGAAAAAATCACTGAGACCCTGGCAAACGAACTGACTGCCATCCATGATCCCACCCGTGCGGGTTACAAGTTCACCGGCTGGTACACCGAAGATGGCAAGGATAGCAAGCTCTTTAATGTGAAAGATACCGCAATTATGGAGGACACCACCCTCTATGCCGGTTGGGAGTTCGACCCCAATGCTCTGGACTGCCACCCGCTGACCGTGACCGGCGGCATTGTTACCGTGAAAAACGGTGACAAGGATGTGACCGATACCCTGACTGTTACTACTGACGAGACCACCGGCAAAAAGACCTACTCTGTACCGGAAGGCGCAACAGTGACCGTGACGCTGGACAAGACCCTGATCCCTGAGGGCATGGTGTTTGACATCTGGTCTACCGGCAAGTTCTCCCTGCCGCT
>NZ_JAFREK010000015.1:0-70335 GCF_017377535.1 Faecalibacterium sp. Marseille-Q4137 | reverse complement strand
CGATATATTCTTTATCCAAATTCACTGTGTAATTTTCAATTGGTGGATACTTTTTTCTTATGGCATACTGAATAACATTTTCATCTGCTGCAATAATAAAAGTCATTTTTTCTACTGACAAGAAAAGTTTAATTGCCTCTAATGTCTCTATAATTCGATCTGGCTGGCACCTGTCCAAGTCATCGATTAAGACAATAATATTTTCAATTGCATCATCTTCAAGAGCCTTTTGGAATTCTTCTCTGAATTTTCTGACATTATTAACAACACTATTTTCATCATTTACTTCGTCAGTTTTAATATAATCATCCCGAATCGACTGAACAGCATTAGCTGTATTCTTAACACTCTCGCCAATTGCTTCAGCATTCGTAGAAATGCTGATCATAAAAGGCACTGGATTTCCCGTTGCAGCCGATGCAATCAGAGGTGCCCCTACCGATACGGCCTTCGTCGCAAGTTTAAATAAGTCAAGCTTTTTCAACAATTTTGATATGCCGTCTTTTACTTTAGAGGGAATGTCTTTGTGTTCTTTAATTTCACGCAAAAGTGCCTCCATCAAAGCCACTTTTGCATCTTCATATCCCTCAAACATCCAAGCATTAATATTAATACATAATGTTTTTTCCTTTTTCTGTGCTTTCTCATCAATTTTCTGTTTTATCAATTTAAGAAGGGTTGATTTTCCAGCACCCCAGACTCCAAATACTCCGATGGTTAATGGTTTGTAATTTGGATTCTGAGAAATGTCTGCAATGACGTTTGCATATGGTTCATAAAACAAGATATCTACTTCTGAAGCATTATCCAACCACATTTTCAAATTCCTCCAACATCTAATCACTCTTTGCACCGCTGCTGGCAATACTCTTGAATGCCCCTAGAATAGAAGCTGATCACACGAGCATCAAAGTCATTCGCTTCTTTCAGTACCAGACCGTAGGGCATGAAATCTTCAAAATAAATTTTACACTCACCAACTGTACTCACATGTGCTACACATCTTTCCGTGTGCATAATGTACGCCCATCGCCTCCACCACCTTATTTGACTGATGCACGTTCTCTTTTCTACCATTGTACCTTCTTTTATGTTCCAAGACAAGATGTAAAAAAGCTCTTGGCCCCTATATTAAAGGCCAAGAGCTTTTTTTGCTTGCCGCTGAACTTCGGCTTTAAAGATTGTTCTCAACTTAATTTTCAATCGTCTACACTTTGCGTTTCAGATAATTCTTCCCAGTCTTCCGTGTTTCCACTCCTACGGAGATACTCATTTCCCCCATCGACAGCACATGATCCACAAAAACAAAACTTGAAATCATGTACAGAACAGCTTTCAATACTGTCCCCGCACTTTTTACACCGAATCATATTTCTCACTATTTTCATCATGCACGTCACCCGCAGTCAATTATCGAAGTTCATATCATTTTTTGAGCCGCAAATAATATTTTTCAAGGCTCTTATCGCAGACATCCACAATATGCAGCCAATCTTCCCGTGTGAGCTTGCGGAAGATGATCGGGTTTACCTCGATAGTCTCCACGTCCTTGCAGCGCATCAGGAATCGCATATCCTCAAAGCGCTTGAAGGGGTTGGAGAGGATGTTCTTCTCCACATCCTTCCGGGTATAACCGCCCTTCTGATAAATGCTGGTGGATTTCTCTGCGATCATCCCGTGCGCCTTGCGGTCCTCGTAGAAGTCGATGAAGTAGTCCACCACGTCCGGCAGAGCGACTCTGCCGCTGGTGTCCATATACTCATAGATTGCTTTGAGCAGCACCGGCTTGTAGGAGTAGCTCATGTCCATCGTTTCGATGAACTTCATGAACTTGTCCGCCATATTCTGCGGCGTAATGAGATCCCAGCCATACTGTTTCGCAATGTTGCGGATGCTTTCCTCCCGGAGATAGTGGAACATCCGCTTATCACCAAAGGGAATCGAAAGGTCCGGTTTGACTTTTCCGTCCTTAATGTAGCGTTCCACCGTCTCGGACTGCACATCCACCATCCGGACGAACTCAATCTGCGAGATCATATCCTTGACGCTGTTCTGCCAGTTGAAAAGGTCAATGATCTCATAGTCGGACACGTCGATTGGCACATCCAGCCACGCTTCCGGCTTTTCTCCCTTGAACAGCATGTCCTGATCCAGCTTCCGCTTGTTCTCCGGGGCCAGTACATAGGCCATGGGCTGATATTTTGAAATATCCAGCACCCGATGCAGACTGTATGGCATATTGAACATATTGGCGTTGTCTACAAAATCAATCACCAGCAGGTCATCTTTTCCCGGACAGCGGCGGGTGCCTCGCCCAAGCTGCTGCATATAGATTGTTTTAGACATTGTGGGTCGTGCCATGAACAGCACTGTGGTATGAGGACTATCCCAGCCCTCATTCAGCAAGTCACAGGCACAAAGAACATTCGTCGAACCGGTTTCGTAATCTTTCAGGATCTTATCCCGGATTTCTACCCGGTCACGCCCGGAAACAGCCTCTGCTTTCACCCCATTGTCGCGCAGCAGCTTCGCAATCTCCGCCGCATGATCTACACTTGCGCAAAAAATCACAGTCTTCTTGCCATTCACGTACTTCAGATAGGTATCAACAATCAACTGATTGCGCTCCGGAATGAACAGCTTACTTTCCAGATCCTGCGAGTTGTATTTGATACCATTGATTCGCACATCGGTTAGATCAATGTTGGTTTTGACCCGGATGCAGCGAATCGGCACCAGTACACCGCGCTCCACTGCAGTCTTCAGGTCCATTTTGTGGGCAACATTCTGAAACAACTCCAGCATATCCTCGCCATCACTGCGCTCCGGTGTTGCAGTCAAGCCCAGAATAAACTTCGGATGGAAGTAGGTAAAGATTTTTTGATAAGTATTAGCCGCTGCATGGTGGCATTCATCCACGATCAAATAATCAAAATCTGTCGGGGAGAATTTTTCCAGATCCTTGGAGATACTCTGCACCGTTGCAAAAATGACCGTCTGGGTCATATCCTTCTGACTTCCGGTGTACTCTCCCAAAGTCGCTTCCGGCCAGACCTTAGCAAAGGTCTCTTTTGCCTGAGATGCCAGCTTCAGGGCGTTGACCAGAAACAGCGTGCGCCCACCCACTGCCTTGGCATCCGTTGCTGCTGTGATAGTTTTACCTACGCCGGTTGCATGGTACAGCAGCGCAATGGTTTTGCCGTCCTCACGCATCTTCTTGAGGTTGTCGATGGCTTCCTGCTGGTAATCCCGAAGTTCGATGGTCAGTCCCATCTGCACCGGCAGGTCTGCTTCAAATGCCTTGAACATGGGACTGCTGCCCAAAAAGGTAATCAGCTCATCCTTAATCTTTTCCGGTTGCTTTTCAAGCTGGCTATAAATCCATCGGTATACTTTCCAGTTGTCGTAAATCAAGCTATTCTGCTTCAGGAGGTCATCCGCATACTTGTTCTCAGACACCTTGCTTGGGTTATGGTAGGTTTCGCCGTCTATCTCAATCGCAATTTTGGATTCAGGAGATTCCAGCGCAAAGTCGATATAGCGATGCCGTCCATAGATGTCCACGCAGGGGTACTGGACCTGCAAATTTTCGGTTTTCTCAGGTCCAAAAGCCTCACAGAAAAGCTGTACAAACAGCTCCTCTGCACGGCTGTTGACACTGGTTGCTTTCATTGGCTCCATGGTGGCCTCCTAAAACGATATTCCCAATTAAGATTTATAATTTTATTATATCATACGCAAAAAGCTCTGTATAGTTTGTTTCTTTGGCAAGGTTTTCTGTCCTTGCTGCTTAATTCTATACCTTTATAAGAGAACTCATTGATTTTTTATTTGACTGACATTTCCAAAAAGATAACCATAAATTTTTTTCTCAAAAGACTTAACTCTATTGCATCCATGGGCTTCTACTAAGCGAAGACACTTACAGTTGGAAGTGAAAGCGGGGTTTTACCATGGAATATAATGCAGTTTTGAATCGTGTACGCCCGATGCTGACGAACGGCAATCACCTGTCTGCGCAAGGCTTTGAGGCGCTGTTTGGCTCCTGTTCTCAGCAGGAGCAAGAACATCTGCTGGCCGAGCTGGCGGGGATTGGCATCCTAGTGGATACCAGCGCCGCTATACCCAGCAGCAGAAAGGCCGCTTCTTTCTGCCGCAGCGACTTTACCTCCAAGCAGCTTTGGTCCATGACCAACGAGCAGCTCTGCGTATTGGCACAACAGGGTGATGAGAGCGCCAAGGAGATCCTCGTGCGCAAGACCGCCGGTTTTGTCCACCTGATGGCCCGCAGAGTTCCGCAGCTGCTCGCCCATAGCTGCCTGACCGAGGAGGATAACTTCCAGAACGGCATTCTGGGACTGTTTACTGCGATCCAGCGGTTCGATGCGCTGCAGGGCTACAGCTTCCTGACCTACGCCGCTTACTGGATCCGCCAGTCCATCCTGCGCGAAGCCATCAACACCGGCCTTACGGTACGCATCCCGGTACACTATTTTGACACGCTCTGCCGGGTGCGTGTCGTCTGCACTACCTGTATGCAGCTAGATGGTCCGGATCTCTGGCATGCCATTGCCGAAGCTGAAGCCAGCAGCGGTCACTCCTGCACAGTGGAGCAGGCGCGCCACTACCTGAGCGACATGCTCGTTTACCTCAACGTTACCAGCCTGAACCTTATGGTCGGCGAGAGCCACGACACCGAGCTTGCGGAGCTTCTGGCGGATGACGTCAGCCCCGATCCTGTGGACACTGTGAGCGAGAACGAGACCGTTCAGGAAGTCCGGTTGCTTCTTTCTCAGCTTCCCGAACGCGAGTCCACTGTTCTCCGGCTGCGCTACGGTATCCCGGATGACCGCTGCCGTACACTGGACGAGATCGGTGCGCAGCTGGGCGTCACGCGGGAACGTATCCGCCAGATTCAGGTGCGTGCCGAGCGCCACCTGCGGGAGATGCTGAAGCGCCGCTCCTCATTCACTCTTTTTGCTGCCTGATTTTTTGACCTGATGGAGGATTTTGCCATGAATACATTGCTTTGTTCTTATCTTTCCGCCCATGCTGCTGAGGATACTCTGTTTGTCTTGTGGGGTTTTTCTTCGGAGGACGCCGGTCTTCCGCGTCCTTCTCTGGATGCTTTGCTGCAGCAGCGCCTGTCCCGCTACCTGAGCAGTCTGCTGCAGCAGAACCCCTGTGTGATCACCGCAGAGGAGTTTGCCCTGCATGCCGATACCCTTGCGCAGGAGTTCCCGCACATCATTCTGGTGCAGAACACCTGCTACCGCACGCTGCTCCCTGTGTCTGTGACGCTTACGCCGGAGATGCAGTCCGGCCTTCTGAGCCACTTTGACCCGGAAACGCCGCAGGATACTCCGCTGCCCGGCATTGAACCCTGCCTGCGTGTCTACTCCAACCTGCTGCATACGGAGGAAGGCATTGCCTGCTGCATTCCTTTGGACGCTCTGCTGCGTCAGTACCCGCAGGTCGAGCGCGTATCGTTTGGTGCAGCACCACATACGGTTCCCGAAACCGCCGCCAGCAGTTCTACCTTTGCGCTTACCGGAGAAGCCAATTATTTCTGCCTTGTGCAGCAGCTGCGCCGTGGCAAAACGCTCTGCGTTTCAGCCGACAGCTTCATCGGCGATGAGGCTGGTCTTGCCGACAGCCTTGCGGCGCTGGCTGGCGCTTTTCCGGGTCAGCTTTCCAGAGCGCATGCGCAGACAATGCAGCCGGAGCGCCCCGTCTGCCCGGAGGCGCGCACCCTTCTGCAGCAGCACTGGGGTTACCCGGACTTTCTCCCGCTGGATGTCTACGACCTGGACGCTCTGCATCGCGGCGAGAAGAAGCTGCGCACCATCACCCAAGAGGACATCATCGATGACCTCATCCAGCAGGCAGAGCTTTGCCGCGCGGGGCAGACTTACCGCGACCTGTTCGTGACTGCCTCCACCGGTGCGGGCAAGAGCGTGATGTTCCAGATCCCGGCCATTGATCTGGCCGAGAAATACGGGATGGTCACGCTGGTGATCTCGCCGCTGATCGGCCTGATGAACGATCAGGTGCAGGGCATGGAGAAGCACCGCTACGCCAAGGCCCGCACCATCAACTCCGACATCCCGCCCATGGTCAAAAAGACCATTGCGCAGGAGGTGCAGGAGGGCCGCTGCGACATCCTGTATCTTTCGCCGGAGTCCTTGCTGAGCCGCAGCGATATCTCCGACCTGATCGGTGACCGTGCCATCGGCCTGCTGATCGTGGACGAGGCCCATATTGTGACCACTTGGGGCAAGCAGTTCCGCCCGGACTACTGGTTTCTGGGTGACTACGTGAACAAGCTGCGCAAACAGCAGCTGAACGGTCCGCGCCAGCATGCCTTTGTCACCGCCACCTTTACGGCCACGGCCACCTATGGCGGCGAGGAGGACATGTACCGCGAGACCCTGCGCAGCCTGCACATGTCGCCGGACCCCATCGTTTATCTGGGCTGCGTGCGCCGCCGCAACATCGAGCTGTGCATCCGGGAGGTGCCCCGCGTGACCGGCCGCCGGGAGTACGAGCTGGACAAGTTCCAGGCTCTGACCGGGCAGATCACCACCGCGCTGGAGCAGGGGCAGAAGACCCTGATCTACTTTCCCACCGTCAGTCTGCTGGAGCGCTTCTACACCCATTGCCTTGCACAGCGTCTGGGCAATGCTGTGACCCGCTACCACGCGCAGCTTTCCGGCGAAGCCAAAGCGGAGAATCTGGAGGATTTCCGCAGCGGCAAGCGCCGGATCATGCTGGCCACCAAGGCCTTTGGCATGGGCATCGACATCCCGGACATTGCCCTTGTGCTGCACTTTGCCCCCACCGGCAACCTGTGTGATTACACACAGGAGATCGGCCGCGCCGCCCGTGACCCGGAGATCCACGGTCGTGCCGTATACGAGCACATGGCCAACGACTTCAAGCACATCAACCGCCTGCACGGCCTTTCCAGCATTCAGCCCTGGCAGCTGGTGCAGGTGATGCGCAAGGTGCTGCAGCTGTACCGCCAGCACCGCGCCAGCCAGCCGGCCACTGCCACCAAGCACCGCAACGAGCTTCTGGTGGACGCCGAGAGCTTCGCCTACATCTTTGCCAGCCCTAACGGCGAACACCAGCAGGACCCGCTGGCCAAGGTCAAGACCGCCATGCTGCTGATCCAGAAGGACAGCGAAGCACGCGGCTATGCGCCCTTCATCATGCGGCCCTCTCCTCTGTTCACCCACGGGTATTTCCTGCTCGGCAGCGCCGATGCCGCTGCAGTCAACCGCATCTGTACCGGTGCTGCCACCCTGCAGGATGAGGCCGCCGGAGTCTACGACGTAGACCTTGCCCGCCTGTGGAGCAGCCGCTGGCAGAACGATTTTTCCTTCCCGCAGTTCAAGTATCTGCTGTACACCCACAGCGATAAGCTGCCGCTGAATGCCCAGCTGCACCTGACCCCCGCCATGCAGCTAACGCTGGAGTGGCACGCCAATGCGGATGCTCGGTTTTCCGTACTGCTGCGCGCCCTGAAGGAGATCTTCTTCGAGGCTGCCCGCAGCGGTCAGTATCTCTACGACCGGGATGCCGCCGCCCGGCTGGCGCAGGCCGCGGGTCTGAGCAGCACCCGTGCCACCAGTGCAGTGCGCGTGGTGCTGGCGGCTGTGCAGTCCTGGCAGCAGCATTCGCCCCGCCTGCAGCGCACCCGTGTGCTGCGCCGCGGCACCACGCAGGAAGGCGCAGAGTACAGCGTCGTGGACCCGTTCATCAGCGAGTTTTTCCACTGGCTGGAGCAGAGCTTTGCTGTTCTGCACAGCGGCGAGACCTGCCGCTATCTGCCGGTGAACGATTCCGTACAGAGCAGCGAGCGTCTGACCCCGGCTCTGGGCGTGCTGGAGGAGCTGGACCTGCTCCACTTTGCCCTGCTGGGCGGCTCCAACAGCCGCCTGTACCTCTATATCAACCAGACCCAGACCCTGGAGCTGGCTGACCGCGGCTTTTACCGCAACCACCTGCTGGAGCGCATTGCCCAGCGCCACACCGATGCTGTGCGGCTGATGAGCTGGCTGTTCACCAGCGGCTTTTCCAGCGAGCAGCTCTGGGACCGCATCGAGGAATACTTCCTCGGCTTGCCCATTCAGGGCTTTGACGCCCCTTCTGCCGAATCGAGGTGATCTTTATGGCTTATCTTTTCTACTCCATTCGCGCTTCTCCGGTGTATGGTTCTTTTCTTTTGACTCAATGTGTGATATAGTAAATTTATACTCCGTAAGGGGACGGAAACCATCGGTAGTCTGCCCATGCTTCTTGATATCCAATGAGTTCCCCGCAAGGGGACGGAAACAGCCGGTCAATCCGCCCAGAAGCCTGCTCCATGACATTACAATTTATCCCCGCAAGGGGACGGAAACTCGTGCGTATCCACTGCCACATCCAGCTTGTTCCCATTGTAACTTATCCCCGCAAGGGGACGGAAACAGCTTTCCACGAATATAAGCATTAGAAGCCGGATGTTGTAACTTATCCCCGCAAGGGGACAAAAAAGCACCTCTGCCACTGGCGTTTGCCAGCAGCGGAGGTGCTTTGCTTTTTCTTATATTCTATTTTACAAGTTGGGAACTGCGCCTGCCGGAATCGTCTTTGTGACAGGCAGCGCCTTGACGCCTTCCGGAACATCCGGCTTCATGGGGCGGATCTCCTGCAGATAATCGGCCACATCCTGCAGGGTCTGTTCGATGTGGGCTGTGTCCAACGGAAGAATACGGTCGCTTTGCAGACCAAAAGCCGTATCACTGGCATGGTTGATCTGGTTGCGGTACTGCATCACACGCTGGTAGAACAGTGCCGCGTCCTCGATCTGCCACCGGACCTCCGGGTCGATCACCAGCTGACCGGAAGCGAGGATCGTATCCATATAGGCATGCATTTCTTTGGAATTTGCCACACCAAACAACATATTGCCATCTGCATCGTCCTTGCTGTGGGTCAGGCGCAGATCCGTTGTATAGGGATACTCCTTTTGCATCAAAGTCAGGCGGCAGAAATGGAAGTGGAACAGCGGATATACCCACGCCTTGCCCTTATTCTGATTCTGTTCTGCCAGATATGCCCAGCCGGTTTCTGTAGGCTGCACAAAAAGATGACGGCAGACATAGGCCGGCATCTGCTCGCACAGCAATGTCAGCGCCTGCTGGTACATGCCGTGTTCTGCGCACCAGCTTACCAGCACAGGAAGATTGTTTTTGGGGGAAGCCAGCAGACCTTCAAATTCTGTGCGGAAGCGGTCATTCAGCAGGTGGAAGAACAAGCTGGTCAGATTTTTGCTCTCCTTGGGCGGCGCCTGCAGTGCCTGTGCGATCTGGCTCAGGTCTTCATTCAGCGCCTGCACCCGGCACAGCGCCAGATCATCCGAGAACTGGTTGATCCGGGCCAGCAGTGTGTGCAGAGCCGGGTCGCTTTCGCCCTCGCTCCACAGATAGCCTTTCAGCTTCTGTGCAGTGCCGGTGGAAAAGAACTCGTCCATGGCCGTGATGAGGTCGAACAGGCTGTACAGCTGACTGCTGTCATGGATGCGGGAAGTGCCATCCGGAAGCAGTTCGGAGTAGATCACCCTGCGGGTCTCCACACCGCGCAGGTCACGCATACAGCGAGCTGCTGTTACCAGAAGCATCGCCGTGTCCCGCATGCCGCCGGAAAGGTCGATGGAAAGGGTATTTTCCGCTTCAATTTTTCCCAGCAGCAGAGAGACAGCCCGGAACTGTGCCTTGTCGTCCATGCTGTCCGGTACCGGGATCACCACAAGCCGCTCTGCCGGAATGCCCGCCGAAGGCAGGAATACATCCCGGAAATATTCCACGGTGGTGCAGGTTTTCCCGTCCGGCAGATGCACGGTAGGGCTGGTGCGCACCAGCTCACTGCACAGTGCCAGAATACAATCCGGACCTTCCTTGTGCTTTTTCAGCTCCAAAACCGCCGCTTCGTTGGTCTGGGTATGAATGTTCGGATTTTTGCCGAAGGGGCTCATATATAAAAGCAATACACTGCGTTCCATCTTATACCTCCTCCTGTTCCGCTTTCATCTGCATCAGTTTTTGCTGCCATGTTTTGCGCCGCTGCGATACAGCCGCTTTGCTCACCCCGAGAAACTCTGCCACGGTCTTATCCTGCGCCGGGTTGCGCCCCGGCTCCAGCAGCGCATGGACGGCAGCGCATTCCCGTGCCTTGGGTGCATAGGGCGGCCGAACCGTAAATTCCACATACCGGTGCAGCAGCAGGATATCCCACAGGCAGTTGTCCTGTTCCAGCGGACGCAGATCATCGCAGTTTGCCAGCCGCGCGGGTGCATCCTCTGCCGGATCCAGTGCGTCATTGTTGCGCAGAAAGCCCATCAGCACGCTGCTCCACAACGGGCCAGCTGTCTTGCCGTATTTTTCCTTCTGCTGCAGGTTCATCAGCCCTATGCCGCGGTGCAGCCATGCCAGCATTTCACTGCTCTGCTCCACCTTTTCTTCCACGCTTTTTTCTTGGGAAACTACCCGGTCGCCCAGCGCCGAATCCTCTCCACCAGTGTCGTCCAGACTGAGTACCGACTGCTTATTGCGCAGTGCTTCCCGCAGGGTCTTTACGCCCACCCCGACAATATCGGCGATCACCTGTTCTTTTTCCGGGTCACGACAGAGCATACTCTCTATAATTCCGTTCTTTTCCATGTACTCCAGCGCTTTTTTGATTTTGCGGTTCGTCTCGCGTCCGAAACCCGTCACAGCCATTTCTTCCTGCTGCTGGTCGTGTGCCTGTGCATGACGGACAGCGGTGCGCAGATACATACTGAAGGTCTGCCCCGGCTTTGCTTCCCAAAAATCAAACGCATCCAGAAACGCCTTGCAGAAATCCACGCTGTTCCATGCATCTTCTCCCCTTCCGGGAGTCTGTGTGGTCAGAAAGCATTCCGCCCAGAACGTGCGGAACCGTTCATCATTGGCATCGTGCAGCTTTTTACGCTGTTCCGGCGGCAGCTGCAGCAGCGGCGAAGCATCAATGTCCGCCCATGTTTTCACATCATTCATCGCTGCTTAGTCCTCCCGGTGCTCGTTCATCCAAATCAGCTGATGGAACACTTGTTCGGCGGTCTTGCTGTCACGCATGGTACCTACCAGCCCGGCAAGCTGATATAGTGTTGCCATATCGTAAAGACGCGCGCTGAGCACCTGTCCGTTTTCTCGCTTGACCTCACCATAATACACACCGCCTACTTCCAGCTCCGTATGGGTAGCTTCGGCACAAGTCAATGCCGTCAGCGTGACCACCGGGATGCTCTTGGAGCCGTAAGTGATGCAGGCATACACCCGGGTGACCTGCGGCAGGGCATCCACCAGATCCCGGCACAGGCCGATCAGCGTTTCCGGGCGCTGATCCTCCGGCAGGTCGATCTGCCGCACCTGATCTTCTGCAATGCCCAGCTGCGGCAGCTCTTCCAACAGCTGCCGATAGTTGCGGGCGGTATCGGCATTTTCCTGCCGGATGGCCAGTAGCTGCACCGTGTCCCCGGGTTCAAGGGTATCCCGCATCACCTGCACGATGGGGAAACAGGTAGCCGTAGGCGCATCTGCCCGCTCCCGCTGGTACAGCATGGGGTCCAGCTTTCCCTGCAAAGGTACGGTGGTGATATAAGTCTTTAGCACAGGACAACACTCCTTTTTATAAGATCCATTATCAGCATCATACCATGAAACCGCCCCGCGCACAAGGCAGGCTGAATGAATTTATGGCCGTTCTTTTCAGCGCAAAAGCACATCATTGCAATAAAGTGAACATTTTCTAGCCTCTGGCTCTTCAGTTTTGCGATGTTTTGTGATATATTTAGTATACCATCCCCGTAAGGGGGCGAAAACGTGCCCTGAATTTCGTGCTCTGCCTGCTCGATCATACCATCCCCGTAAGGGGGCGATAATCCGACTTCCATGTTCTTGACGTTCATCATACTAGTACTATCCCCGTAAGGGGGCAAACAAAAACAAGACAGGGGAGATGATGTCATTCTATGTACACGCTATGTACACGCTTTTCATGTGTCTCGTTGCGTTGGGTGTAATGAGCATTATTTTTAAGAAAAAGTAATTTTAAGTTTCTTGCTTAACTATCCGCATTCCATGGGCTTTTTCTCTTTGCAATGTCAAGGAGGAATGCCCTATGCTCATCAACTTTACCAATCATCCTTCTGCCCTGTGGAGTGCCGAGCAAAAGGCTGCGGCACAGGTCTACGGCAAGGTGATAGACCTTGCCTTTCCTGCCATCGACCCCGCCACCAACGAGGCCGTGCTGGACTCCCTTGCCACGGTATATACTGACCTCATCCTGCACCTTAGCCCGGATGCCGTGCTCTGTCAGGGCGAGTGTACCTTTGTGTACCGGGTGGCCCAGCGTCTGGAAGCCGCGGGCATCCCCACGCTGGCCGCCTGCTCCCGCCGCAAGAGCCAGGAGACCACCTACCCGGACGGCAGCACCCTGAAGCGCAGCATCTTCGCCTTTGCAGGCTTCCGCCGCTATGGCTCGCCCTGAAAGAGGGTTTTCTTTCTATCCTCCACGGCACAGTTATGATTCAGAATTTATCGTTGTCCTTTTCGCGCGGATTTACTTCATTTCAATAAAGTGAATATTTTTCAGGCATTCAGCTCTTTCATTTTACGATATTCTGTGATATATTTAGTGTACCATCCCCGTAAGGGGGCGAAGACTAACAATGCGGTACATTCGGCTTGGCCTGAATGGTACCATCCCCGTAAGGGGGCGAAAATTGAGACCAGACCTTTCGAACCATCGGCTTCTTGGTACCATCCCCATAAGGGGGCGAAAACCATAATCTTGTACCTCCATGTTGTTGCGTGTTTGGTACCATCCCCGTAAGGGAGCGAAAACCCGAGAAGCAGGGCGGCATCTGCGTCGCCGTGGGTACCATCCCCGTAAGGGGGCGAGAACCCCGCTCAACATACGCCTTACGCTCATCCTTGAGTACCATCCCCGTAAGGGGGCGAAGACGGGCAAGCAAGGCCTCCCAAATCAACCGCTTGGGTACCATCCCCGTAGGGGGCGAAAACTGGACTATTGTTGCAGTCTGGATAGAGATTTTAGTACCATCCCCGTAAGGGGACGATAACGCGAATCTTGCGATTGCGCTTGCTAGCTTTGCGATTGATTGTAACTTATCCCCGTAAGGGGACAAAAAACTCCGCACCAAAAGATGCGGAGTTTTTCTTTTGCAAATCTTAACTCTTTGTCTTCCATGGGCTGTCCCTCTATGAACGGAACGATTGCAGCTGCTGTGATATTTTCTCTGCTGCGGCTTTTGCATAGCTACAAAATGTGTTATAATAAAGCCAATTCCAAGCATCTCTTACAAAATCAGCAAATACGTTTTCCGTTTATTGTGCAATTGTTCCACAATCCGTAAAGGAGATGGTATTTTGAACGTTCTCACCCTGCAGTCCACCTATGGCGGACTGCTGCACGACACCGGCAAAGCGGTGTACCGTGCCGGTGGGCAGCGCGGCAGCCACAGTGAACAGGGCTACCAGTTTTTGCACGGCGTTTTGTTCGGTGCAGGCTGGGCACCGGCGCTGGACTGTGTGCGCTACCACCACGCCGCCGCGCTGCGCGGTGCTGCAAAGGCTCTGCCAGCCGATTCCCCGGCCTATATCGTTTATCTGGCAGATGATCTTTCTGCCGCCGCAGACCGCCGGGAGGTCGAAGGCGAAAGCAGTTCCTTCCGGCGGGATCTTCCGCTGGACTCGGTGTTCACCCACCTGAACGGTTCTCACCCCGGCTGGATGATGCCTGCGCAGCCACAGGACGGCAGCCTGAAGCTGCCACGGCAGCAGCAGCCGCTTTCCGCTTCCGTCTATGCAGATGCCGTACGCAAGCTGAGCGAGTGTCTGCCGGATCTGCAGCCGCAGCCGGAGTGGATCAACTCGCTGCTGGGGCTGCTGGAAACGCAGTTCAGTTGTTTTCCGTCCAGCACCTTTACCGGCGAAAGCCCGGATGTTTCCCTGTTCGACCACGCCAAGACCACCGCAGCCATTGCGGCATGCATCAGCGAATATGTGCAGGCAAACAACATCACCGACCTGCGCAAGGCACTTTTTGAGCAGGAGAAGGATTTTTGCCAGAAGGGCGCGTTTCTGCTCTATACCGCCGATTTTTCCCGCATTCAGAAGTTCCTTTATACTGTCCATACCGAAAACG
This sequence comes from Faecalibacterium sp. Marseille-Q4137, assembly GCF_017377535.1. NCBI lineage: Bacteria > Bacillati > Bacillota > Clostridia > Eubacteriales > Oscillospiraceae > Faecalibacterium > Faecalibacterium sp. Marseille-Q4137. Next base: position 56,100 of record NZ_JAFREK010000015.1, on the reverse strand, counting down.
CCCTGCGCTCCCTGCGCAGCCGGTCGTTCTTTCTGGAGCTGCTCATGGAGCACTATCTGGACGAGCTTCTGGCCGGGTGCGGCGTGTCCCGCGCCAACTTGATTTACAGCGGCGGCGGGCACTGCTATGTGCTGCTGCCCAATACTGCCGCCGTGGCCGATACCCTGACCCGGTGGAACCGGCAGTTCAACCGCTGGCTGCAGCAGCAGTTCGGCACCCAGCTGTTTCTGGCCAACGCATGGACACCGTGCTCCGGCAACGACCTGACCAATACCCCGGCTGAAAAAAGCCCCTACAAAGAGCTGTTCCGCCGGGTGAACCGTCTGCTGGAGCAGCACAAGTTCCACCGCTATACCGCAGAGGATCTGCGGCAGCTGAACAGTACCGCCGCTTACCCGGATGGCCGGGAATGCAAGGTGTGCGGCACCAGTGCCAACCTGAAGGATGATCTCTGCCCTTGGTGCAAACTGTTCGTAGATCTTTCCATTAAGATCCAGAACAAGCGCGTTCTGGTAGTAAGCCGTCAGCCCTCGGCTGCCGATGACTGCACGCTGCCTGCACTGGATGGCGGCAGCGAATATCTGTCCCTGACGGATCAGCTCTCTGCCCGCAAACGGCTGGCTTCCGGCGAGCCGGTCGCGCGTGTATATACCAAAAATGTACCGTCCACCGGCCTTACTTACAGCACCAACCTGTATGTTGGCGATTACACCGCCAGCAATAGCATGGAAGAACTGGCAGAGCAGTCCGAGGGCGTGCGCCGCATTTCGGTCTGCCGTATGGATGTGGATAACCTCGGCCATGCCTTCATCTCCGGTTTTGAACAGGAGAACGAGAAAGACCCGGTCAAACGGATGCACTATGTTACCTTGTCCCGCACCTCGGCGTTCTCCCGGCAGATGTCGCTGTTTTTCAAGTGCTACATCAACGGCATTCTAGAGGGCTTGCATGTAAGCATCGTCTACGCCGGTGGCGATGATGTGTTCCTTGTGGGCGCATGGAACGATGTTCTGGAAGCAGCACAGCGCATCCAGAGTAATTTCACTGCATTTTCCTGCGGGGCACTGACACTCAGCGCAGGCATCGGCATCTTTGATGACCATTACCCCATCCGGCTTTCCGCCGAGGAAACCGCCGCGCTGGAAGAAGCCGCCAAGCATCTGCCCGGCAAAAATGCAGTGGCACTGTTCACGCCGGAGCGCAAAGCCGTCCGGGATGCAAAGGGCAATCTGCTGGTGCAGCCGGAGCAGGGACATATCTATGCGTGGGATACGTTCCGCACAAAGGTCCTGACCGAAAAGGTCGGCTGCCTGCAAAGCTTCTTCGGCAGGGATAACGCTGAGCACGGAAACGCCCTGCTCTACAACCTGCTGGCACTGCTGCGGGAAGCAGAAAACGACCGCATCAACCTTGCACGGTACGCTTACCTGCTGGCGCGGCTCTCCCCCAAAAAGAGCGCGCCGGACTATCCGCTCTACAAGCAATTTTCTCACAGCATGATGGACTGGGCTTTAGACGCCGTGCAGCGTCACCAGCTCATCACCGCAATTTATATTTATGTCTATCAGAACAGAAAGGGTGGCGACACAGATGGCAGGATGGAATGATAATGGCCGCAGCTATGGCGGCGGTAGCTATAACAACAGCCGAAGCGGATATAGCAACAGCTACAACGGAAACCGCAGCGGTTCCAGCAGCTATAACAGCCGTAGCAGCTATGGACCGCAGAAAGAGCTGCCGCCGGAGATCACGCCGAAAAAGGTGCCGGAAGATTATGTAGACGAAGCCGAGCGTATTATGCGCAGCCTGATGAGCCAGCCCAAAAAAGTGACCACTAGCAAGATCCGCAACCTGCTGAGCCTTGTGACAGATATCTATAACGAGGAAAACATCCGCACCGAGGAGAAACTGCGACCCGAAAGTGTGGTCAAGCTCAACCTGATGCGTGTGCGGGTGGCTTACGAGTGTGGACGTGACAATCGTGATGATACTGTAAAGACCTTTGTAAGGCAGACAAACCTGCTGGAATACCTCAAAGGCATTTCCGATGACCGTGCGGATCTGATCCGTTTTGCTCATTACATGGAAGCGCTGGTGGCTTTTCACTGCTACTTTAGCAGCAAGGAGGGGTAATTATATGTATGGAAAAATTCTGATCCGGTGCGATCTGGAAGTGCGCACTGGTATGCACATCGGCGGTTCCTCTGCCTTTTCTGCCATTGGTGCTGTGGACAGCCCGGTGGTGCGTGACCCCTATACCGGTTATCCCATCGTACCCGGCAGCAGTCTGAAAGGCAAGCTGCGTACCCTGCTGGCTCGCAGCACATATCAGGATATCGAAGCAATGGCAAAAGCCGGAAGTTGCGACAAAGACCCCGAGCAAATCCTCCGCCTGTTCGGTTCCTCGGAACCGGTGCGTCGTTCCCGCCTGCAGTTTGCGGATGCCTTTTTGTCCAATGCCAAAGAGCTTTCCAATGTGGGTGTGACCGAGGTCAAGACCGAGAACGCAATTTCCCGTGCAAACTCCGTGGCCAATCCCCGCCAGATTGAGCGTGTGATCGCCGGCGCAAAGTTCGGTGTCAGCATCGTTTACGATGTGACCGACCCGGCACAGGTCGAGGAGGATCTTTCTCTTCTGGCCAAAGGCATGAAGCTGCTGCAGATGGATTATCTGGGCGGCCATGGTTCCCGCGGCAGCGGCCGTGTCAGCCTGAAAAACTTTGCGCTGGAAGGCTATGGCGCGCAGGTGGATCTCAGCCGCCTGAAATCCCTCTTTGATGAGGTGGATAGTTATGAACTATTTTCTGCTTAAGCTGCAGTTTGACACAGCTGTTCATTTCGGAGGAGCCGACTCCGCATTGTCACTTTATACCTCCGAAGAAACCCTGCGGGCAGATACCCTGTTTTCTGCCTTCTGCCATGAGACCCTCGTCCAGCATGGAGAAGAAGCCCTAGAACAGCTTTGTGCGCAGGTCCGGCAGGGAAAATTCCTGCTCAGCGATACAATGCCCTGGTATGGCGAAACGTTTTACCTGCCAAAGCCCATTGCCGCATCGGAATCCACTGAGGAAGTGGAAACCACCCTGCGTAAAAAGGTAAAAAAGCTAGCATGGGTCCCTGTGTTGGAATTTGACCGCTACGCCAGAAGCCTGCATGAAGGTCATTTCACCCCTGACGAGCAACCGGAAAGCTTTGGCACCCACTATGAGCAGACCAAGGCAGCCGTTCCCATGCAGGGGGATACCACGCCGTATCAGGTTGGACTGTTCCGTTTTGCGCCGGACTGCGGACTGTATTTCATCTGCGGATTTACCGAAGATGGTCAGGATGAAGATCTGGAGTATTTGCTGGATTGGCTGGGCGCTACCGGCATCGGCGGCAAAGTCAGCTCTGGTTATGGAAAGTTCCATATTGTAGACAAGATTTATCTGAACGAACCTTTTGACGATCAGACGGAGTGGATGTATCACGCTCTTTCTGCCGAGCATGCTCCTTATCTGCTGCTGAGCACCAGCCTGCCGCAGACAGATGAACTGGATAATGCATTAGAGGGTGCCTCCTTCCAGCTGGTGCGCCGCAGCGGCTTTATGGCCTCCGATCGTGTGGAAACTCCACTGAAGAAAAAAACGCAGTATGCCCTTTCGGCAGGATCTGTCCTGCAAAATCGTTATCAGGGTGCTTTGTATGATGTTGGTTTGTCGGATGTGCATCCGGTATACCGCTATTCCAAACCGATCTTTATGGGGGTGACATTATGATTCAGCAGGATCATCTGCAGATCTTTGACCTTACTCTGAATGTATGGGCACCTCTGTTTGTTGGCAATGGCAGCAGTTATACCAAAAAAGAGTACATGTACAACACCCGCAATGGCAAAGTCTCCTTTCTGGACGAGCAAAAATTTTTCAGCTTTCTGGTCGAGCACGATCTGGTGGACAAGTACGGGCAGTTTATGCTTAGCGAGCAGTCCAATCTCTGGGCATTTCTGAGCAAAGACTGCGGCATTTCCGATGCAGAACTGAAAACACTGACGCGCTATCAGATCGAGGTGGGAGATGCTCTGGATGCTGAGCACTCGCTGAAAGAGATCCATGCCTTCCAGCGTGATGCACAGGGCCACGCCTACATTCCCGGCAGCAGCATCAAGGGTGCGCTGCGTACCGCATGGCTGCTGAGTGCGGTATTGGCTGACCGCAGTACCGGACACAGCCTTGCGCCAAACCGCCGGGCCACCTTTCCGGAAGAGAAATATGTCAACCAGCTGCATCTGCACACTCTGAAAGATGGAAACATCGCTTCGGACGCCGTTAACAGCATTTTCCGTGGCATTCAAGTTTCCGACAGCCTCCCCATCCCGGATACGCAGATGGTCCTTGTCGGAAAATTTGATGCACTTGTGAACGGTTCCTTTGCGAAGGGCAGTAATCGCGGCATCCCCATGTGTCGGGAATGCGCAGCGTCTGGTACTAAGGTACGCTTCAAGCTGACGCTGGATCAGTCGGTGCTGAAGGGGCGCATTACCAAGGAGTCCCTTCTGGAGGCCATTCAGCAGTTTGATACTTATTATGCGCAGACGTATAGCAGGCACTTCACTCCGCCAAGCGGTGCAGTCAACCTGCCGCGGCAGCCACACCTGATCCTTGGCGGCGGCTCCGGCTTTTTTGCCAAGTCGCTGGCGTACCCCTATCTGGGTGAAGAAGAGGGGCTGCGCTGGACGGCAGAACAAATGAAACAAATGTTCCGCAACCACAAGCATGAGCGTGATGCCGAAAATGGCATTTCCCCGCACACCATGAAATATGCTCGCTTTCGTGGTCGGCTTTATCCCTATGGATATTGCGGGGTGAGTATCTTATGATCCAGCAGATTCAACTGGTTTTATCTCCGCCCAATGATGTGCGGATTCCCCAGTCGTGGTCCTATCGTCTGTATGGCTGGCTGATGTCACAGATTTCTTCTGAATTTGGAGAGCAGATGCATCTGCAAGGGGAACATCCCATTGCGCATTTTCTATGTTTTTCACCGGAAAAGCAGTCTTTGATCTGGACGGTCAATCTGCTGAATGACGCTGCTCGACAGGTAGTTTTCCCCGTTTTGGAATCTGCAAAGGAAATCCCTCTGCATGAATTAACACTCCCCGTTTCAGAGGTTCGCATCTTTCCGGCAGTCTCCGCTGAAGAACTGATCCGTTCTGGACGTTCCCACAGCGAAACCCGTGCCAAAATTGCTTTTCTGTCGCCTTGCGCCTTCAAGCAGTCCGGCCGCTATACTATTTTCCCGCAGGAAACTCTGCTTTTGCAAAGTCTGATTGCGCATTGGAACACTGCCTTTCCAGAATATGCCCTTATCGATCCTGATGCACTGCAAGCTTTACAGCAGGGGCTTCATATTGTGGATTATAATCTCCATACCACACGTTATCTGTTGAAAGAAACGCGCATTCCAGCCTTTCAAGGCAATGTGACCATCGAGGCACGCCTTGCACCGCCGCTTCTGGAACTTTGGAACGCGTTGCTCTCTTTTGCATCCCATGGCGGAGTTGGCATCAAAACCACTCTTGGAATGGGAGGCACTGCTGTGGATTTTTATAAAAAAACACCCGTTATATAAGCCTCATTGCTATCGAGAGACTGTTGCACTGCATCAGTCTCTTTTTATTGTAGCATCATACAAATTATCACGAGCTCTATTATTTTTAATAAAAGCAATGCAGATACCGTATATTTTCTGAGATTAAGAACTTCTTTTTCAATCAGATGCGGTTTATCCTCGATCATTGAATATTCTTCTAACGGGCGCTATAATAAAAGAAAACGGTAAGGAAGTGCACCTATGCTCTACCCCGGTCTGTACGAACAGGTCATCAATAACGCACTGAACCGCGAGCTTGCAGAGATCCCGGAAGCCCGCAAGTCTACTGCGCCCATCGACACGGCGGAGGCTGCCAAGGTGCTGGCGCAGTATCTGACCGACGTGGTGCAGAAGGGTCTTGAGAACGTGCAGGACAACGGCGGCGGCATCGAGGCGCAGATCCAGCTGGCAAACCAGATCGTGACCACCATCCAGAACACCACACAGGAAGCTGACTTTGCCGCGCTCGGTGTTGACCAGCGGGCAGAGCAGCTTCTTGCGCTTTTGCAGCAGAATGACCCGCGCCTTGCTACAGGAAAAAGCGCAAAGGACCTTGACCGCCCGGAGACCTCCATTGCGCAAAGTTCCTTGTTTACCGGCGCTATCCATGAGCCGCAGATGTACACGGAGCTGAAAAAGGAGATCGTTTCCGCCGACCGCATTGATATGCTGGTCTCCTTTATCAAGTGGAGCGGCTTGCGCCTCATCATGGGCGAGCTACGGCAGTTTGTGCAAAGCGGCGGTGAGTTGCGCATCATCACCACCTCTTATATGGGCGCTACGGACGTAAAAGCCATCGAGGAGCTGCGCGCGCTGCCCAATACAAAGATCAAGGTCAGTTATGACACCAAGCGTACCCGCCTGCACGCAAAAACCTATGTGTTTTACCGGGACACCGGCTTTACCACAGCGTATGTTGGCTCCTCCAACCTGTCTAATGCGGCAATTTCCAGCGGTCTGGAATGGAACGTCAAGGTGACCCGAAAGGACCTGCCGGAGACCATCGAAAAGATCGCAGCCACCTTTGAAAGCTACTGGAACTCCAGCGAGTTTGAATATTACGATGAAGGGCAGCGGGAAAGGCTGACCCGCGCCCTGAAAGCCGAAAAATACAGCGAGGCCGACCACAGCGGGATCTATACCCTGGATATTTTGCCCTATTCCTACCAGCAGGAAATTCTGGACCGACTGGATGCCGAGCGCACCGTTCGGGGTTACAACCGCAACTTGGTAGTCGCCGCCACCGGCACCGGCAAAACTGTGATCTCCGCACTGGATTACAAGCGCTTCTGCAAACAGCATCCGGGGCAGCCCTGCCGTCTGCTGTTTGTGGCACACCGAGAGGAGATTCTGAAGCAGAGCCTGTACACCTTCCGGGCGGTGCTGAAGGATGCCAATTTCGGAGAACTGTATGTGGGCAGCCACAAAGCCGACAGCATTGATCATCTGTTTGTTTCCATCCAGACCTTCAATTCTCAGGAGCTTGCCGCTAAAACGGCAGCGGATTTCTACGATTACATCGTTGTAGACGAATTCCACCATGCAGCTGCGCCCACCTACCAGAAGCTGCTGGAGTATTACCAGCCGAAGATCCTGCTGGGGCTGACTGCTACCCCGGAACGTATGGACGGCAAAAGCGTTCTGGACTATTTCGGCGGGCGCATTGCCGCCGAGATCCGTCTGCCGGAGGCCATTGACCGGAAACTACTTTGTCCCTTCCAATATTTCGGCGTCACTGACACCGCAGATCTGAGCAGTCTGAAATGGCGTACCGGCGGCTACGACAAAAACGAGCTATCCAACCTGTACACCCTCAGCGGCATGGTGGCGGAGCGCCGCGCTGACCTTGTGGTGAACTCCATCCTGAAATATGTCACCGATATCGACGAGGTGAAGGGTCTGGGCTTCTGCGTTTCCATCGCTCATGCCCAATTCATGGCGCGCTACTTTAATACCCACGGCATCCCGTCTATGGCACTGACCGGCGACTCTCCTGACGAGGAGCGCAACGCCGCCAAGCAGCGGCTGGTTTCCGGGGAACTCCGTTTTCTCTTTGTGGTGGACATTTACAACGAGGGCGTGGATATCCCCGAGGTAAACACGGTGCTGTTCCTGCGTCCTACCGAGTCGCTGACCGTGTTTTTGCAGCAGCTGGGGCGAGGCTTACGTCTGGCAGAAAACAAGGATTGCCTGACTGTTTTGAATTTCATCGGGCAGGCCAACAAAAAGTATAATTTTGAGGAGAAATTCGCAGCACTGCTCTCCAACACCACCCGAAGCGTCAGTCGGGAGCTCAAGGAGGGCTTTGTCTCCGCGCCTAAGGGCTGCTACATTCAGCTGGAGAAAATTGCTGCAAAATATGGTGCTGGATAATATCAGCGCCTCCTATGACCGCACCTCCGGGCTTGTGGCGCGGGCGGCTGCCTTCACCGAGGATACCGGCCTGCCCCTGACACTGGGGAACTTCCTCGACTACTATCATCTTGACCCCCGTGCAATTTACAGCAAAAAGGTCTGCTTCAGCAGGCTGTGCGTCCGCGCAGGGGCGGCATCCGATTTTACAGAACCTTTGGAAGAAACTATGACCAAAGCCTTTGCACGCTTTGCGGTCATCGATTCCCGCAGGTGGATTCGTTTTTTGCTGGGGCTTCTGCCAAAATTGGACAACACCGACTTTGCGGCTCTATCACCAGTAGAGAAGAGGATGATGCAAATGTTCTGTGTAACTCTCTGGGGTAAGGCTGCAGAAAGCTGGGAGGATGAAGAAGTTCTCGATAACCTGTATGCCCTCTCGGATAGTCCCGTTTTGCTGGGGGAACTGCAGGCACTTTTGCAGTATCAATATGACCGCATTGATTTTATCGACGAACCTGTGGATGTAGGCTTTGATTGTCCGCTGGACCTGCACTGCACCTATACCCGCGACCAGCTGCTGGTAGCACTGGACTTTTTGAAGCCCGCCACTGTCCGCGAGGGCGTGAAGTGGCTGCCGGAAAAGCAGCTGGACGTATTCTTTGTGACCCTGAACAAAGCGGACAAGGATTACTCTCCCACCACCATGTACAAGGATTATTCCATTAATGAAAGCCTGTTCCACTGGCAGAGCCAGAGCACCACCGCCGAAAACTCTGCCACCGGGCAGCGCTACATCCATCACCGGGAAAAAGGAAGCCGCGTGCTGTTATTCGTGCGTGAGTTCAAGGCAGATGCCCGTTTTGGCGGGGCAGGAGCGTATACCTATCTGGGCACGGTGAACTATGTGAAGCACGAGGGCTCCCGCCCCATGAACATCACATGGAAGCTGGACCGCCCGATCCCTGCAAAGTTCCTCAAAAAGACCAACAAGCTGGTGGTCGGTTAAAAGGAGAATATCATGAAGGTTGTTCGCGTTGTTGCAGCTGTGATCTGCGACGATATTCAGACGAAACATAAAATTTATGCCACCGCCCGCGGCTACGGTGAGTATAAGGGCGGATGGGAATTTCCGGGCGGCAAAATCGAGCCGGGTGAAACCCCGCAGCAGGCGCTGAAACGAGAAATCAGGGAAGAGCTGGATGCCGAGATCGCGGTAGGCGATTTGATTGGTACCATTGAATACGATTATCCGACCTTTCATCTTTCCATGGACTGTTTCTGGTGTGAGGTGGTCTCCGGCAAACTGGTGCTGAAAGAAGCCGAGGCTGCACGCTGGCTGACTAAAGAGGAGCTTGATTCTGTTCCGTGGCTTCCGGCGGACCAACTTCTTTTAGCGCAAATTCGTCCTGCATTATAATTTTTTATGATAAATTCCTCTCTTTAGCTTTCTCAAATTTCCATTTTTCACCCAGATATAATAATCATGATCCAAAGCCTCTGAGTCGAAAGACTCAGGGGCTTTTTATGTCTGGAGGTGAGCACTTTGTTATTCCGCACCATCACTATCATTATTACCATCGTATTTTAAAGCGCAGCTGCGCAGAAAGGAGAAAGCATTATGAACTTTTGGTCCGAAATCGTCAAAGAGGTTGGCACCGTCCTGGTGGAAGTCCTCGTCCGCATCGCTGAAGAAATGGAAAACAACAATTGATCACAGTACACTGAAAAGGAGATTTTACTATGCCCGCAAATGTTGAAACGATGTTCTCTGTCCGTGAGACCCCTTGGCACGGCCTTGGCCGTATCATCATGGATGCCCCTGCAAGCCGTGAAGCCTTGGAACTGGCCGGTCTGGATTGGCAGGTGGAAAGCCGTAATATCTATTCCGGCACGGGTGCTATGATCCCCGGCTATCGCGCAAATGTCCGCAGCACTGATGATGCTGTTCTGGGCGTGGTATCTGACCGCTACCGCATTGTGCAGAACGAAGAAGCATTTCAGTTCACCGATGACCTGCTGGGTGAAGGTGTTACTTACGAAACTGCCGGTTCTTTGCAGGGCGGCAAGAAGGTCTGGATGCTGGCAAGGCTTCCGAGGAAATATCTTATCGCTGGAGATCAGGTAGTACCATATCTTGTGATCTTCAACAGTCATGACGGCAGTTCTGGTGTGAAAGTGGCCACGACTCCAATCCGTGTGGTCTGCCAGAATACTCTGAACCTTGCGCTGAATACAGCAAAGCGCAGCTGGACTGCACGCCACACCGAAAATGTTCTGCTCCGCGTGCAGGATGCCCGTGAAACCCTGCAGCTGGCCAGCAACTATATGGTTGAACTCGGCAACCGTGGCGAAGAGCTGGCTCGCATCGATTTATCCGATCACAAGGTGCAGGAGTTCATCAATGAGTTTTTCCCGATTTCTGAGGACCTGTCCGATTGCCAGCGGAAGAATAACCTGCGCTTGCAGGAAGATCTGAAGGCTCGCTATTATAACGCACCGGATCTGGAATGGGTCGGCAAAAACGGTTGGCGCTTTATCAACGCAGTCTCTGATTTTGCTACCCACGCAGATCCTCTCCGCAAGACCAAAAACTACAACGAGAACCTGTTCCTGCGCACCGCAGAGGGCAACCCCATGATCGACAAGGCTTACAAGATGGTGCTGGCCGCAGCATAAAGGAGCAAGCCATGAATGATGTAAATAACCGCATTTTCAGGGAATTCACGGAATTTTTTGACAACGTTGAGAAGAGTGCTTCTGAAATCAGCGTTACCATGGCTTATGAGATCACGATGAAAAGTACCATCAGCACCGCCATTATTGTTTTGGAATCCGAGGGCAGACTGGAGGAGCGCTACTGGAACCATCTCAGGGTGCAAAATAATATTCTGGATTTTCTTTATGACCTGTGGGTTGGCTCTTGCCATTCATTGGCCAGCGACTTTTCCACCATCATGAAAGACTTGGTGGAATATGACTTCATTCTTGCGAATCTATTATGAAAGAAAGGATGCAAAGCGCATGAAAAGATTGATTTCAACTTTGAACCTGTCCAAAGAGGATTGGCTCCGCTACCGCAAATGCGGCATTACCGGCACGGATGCCGGGGCTATCCTTGGCCTGAATCCCTACCGCTCGGCATTTCAGGTGTACCACGATAAAATCAGCGATACCATTGAAAATATCGACAACGAAGCCATGCGGCAGGGCCGTGATTTGGAGGATTATGTAGTACAACGCTTCACCGAGGCCACCGGTCTGAAGGTACGCCGAGCAAATGCCATTTACCAGAGTGAGGAACATCCGCTGCTTCTGGCAGATTTTGACCGCCTGATCGTTGGGCAGAAAGCCGGGTTGGAGTGCAAAACGGTCTCGCCGTTTTCTGCGGACAAATGGGCTGATGGAAAAATCCCTGCACATTACATGGCTCAGGTCAATCACTATCTGGCTGTCAGCGGTTTTGACTGCTGGTACATTGCTGCTCTGATTTTCGGGAAGGAGCTGGTGATTCACAAGATCACAACCGACAAAGAAGTTCTGAACAACCTCATTGCCAGAGAAGAGCACTTCTGGAAATACAACGTGATGCCCGAAATTCCGCCTGTACCTACCGGAAGCGAAGGGGATACGCAGCAGATCAATCAGCTGTACTCTGCAGATGATCGAAACAAAACTGCCGATCTGAATCCCATCCGCAATCTATTGGACAAGCGGCAGGAGCTTTCTGATCAAATCGAGCAGATGGGACAGGAGAAAACAGCTATTGAGCAGCAGATCAAGCTGCAAATGCAGGATGCCGCCTATGGCACAGCACCGGGCTATAAGGTGTCGTGGATATCCTCCGAAAGTAAACGGGTAGACTCCCAGCGTTTGAAGAAAGAACAGCCCGATATTTTCAATCGGTACAGCAAGAATGTAAGCAGCCGCAGGTTTACCATTATCCATGCAGCATAATTTTTGTACGCCTATAGACACACAAAATTTGCGCTTCAGCTATTTTTGTTTAATAGAAAAGCACAATACTGTTTACACAACAATAATTGTATGCTAAGATAAGAATATGAGGTGATGCACGATGGTTCTGCGCAAAAGTTATTTGGATAAGATCATTCCTTTTATCGATCAGGATCTGATCAAAGTTCTGGTTGGAATCCGGCGCTGTGGAAAAACAGTCCTTCTCGGTCAGATCAAGGACGTGCTCCTTCAGCGCAACATTCCCGCACAGAACATTATTCAGGCCAATTTTGAGTCCATGCGCTTCCGCAGCACCCGTACTGCAGAAACGCTTTACGACTACATCGCAGAAAAAGCGGAAGGCTGCACCGGCAAAATTTATATTCTTCTGGATGAGATTCAGGAGGTGGAGCGCTGGCAGATTGCAATCAATTCTCTTCGTGTCGATTTCGATTGTGATATTTACCTGACCGGCTCCAATTCCAAGCTGCTTTCCGGCGAATTGGCAACCTATCTTTCCGGACGATACATCCAGATTCAGGTTTTCCCCTTTTCGCTGGCCGAAGCAAAACAGCAATGCATTGAAAACGGAACCTATACTTCGGACGAAAAGCTCTTCGCAGACTATTTGAAGTACGGCGGTTTTCCGCAGCGTTTCTTCCTCCCTGACGATCATTCAATCACCACCTATCTGGACGATCTTTACGAGGCTATCATTGTCCGTGACATCATGCTACGCCACAATATTCGCGAACAGACCGCATTACGTAATGTCCTTGCATTCCTGCTGGACAATATCGGCAATCCGTTTTCTGCCCGTAATATCAGTGGACGCATGGTTTCGGAAGGAATCAAGACAACCACTGCTACCGTACTGAACTACGTTGATTATTTCAAGGAAGCCTTTATCCTTCTGAATGCAAGCCGCTATGATATCAAAGGAAAAGCGCTCCTGTCCAGCACAGAAAAGTACTATGCAGTCGATCTTGGCCTGCGGAATGTTATCAAGAAAAGCGAAAAGCTTGACAGCAACAAGCTGTATGAGAACATCGTATATCTGGAAATGCGGAGCCGTGGCTATGAAGTTCATGTCGGCAAGATGGACGACACCGAAATTGATTTTATCTGCTACCGTGGAGATGAAAAGCTCTATATTCAGGTTGCTTACCTGATCACTCCCGCCGATGAAGAACGGGAGTTCGGTAATCTTGAGCGGCTGCACGACAACTATCCTAAGTATGTTATCAGTGGTGATTTGATGAATTTAAGCCGAAACGGAATCATTCATCGAAACATCATTGATTTTCTGCTCAATCCGTAATTTTCACATCATGGGGCACAACAGTTGACGCTGTTGTGCCCTTTTTTCTTTATCAGAATTGGAGGCATTCTTATGGAAAATCCATTCGTAAAATTATTTGCTATCGACTTCAAAGACCATGTGGAGGTCAAGAAGTCCGGCAATACCGAGCTGAAGTATGTGAGCTGGGCGTATGCCTGGGCAGAGGTGAAGAAGCTGTATCCCGCTGCCAGCTATGAGGTCAAGAAATTCAACGGTCTGCCCTATGTTTATGACCCCATAACCGGCTTCATGGTGTATACCTCGGTCACGATTGAGGGCATTTCGCACGAAATGTGGCTGCCTGTACTGGATGGCGCAAACAAAGCCATGAAAGCTGTGCCTTACACCTATACCACCCCGAAATGGGACTACAATCCGCAGACCCGCCGCCGTGAAAAGATCGGCATGGAAGAACGCACCGTAGAAGCAGCCTCCATGTTCGATGTGAATAAAGCTATCATGCGGTGCTTGGTGAAGAACCTTGCTATGTTTGGCCTTGGCCTGTACGTTTATGCCGGAGAGGATTTGCCGGAAGATGCTGCACCGCAGCCGGAGGCTGAACCTCAAAAGCAGCCGAAACCGAGATCCTCTACCCCGAAGCAGGAACAGCCGCCCATGCCCTGCATCTGTGTCCGCTGTAATCAACCCATCAAGAGAGTTAAGTTGAAAGATGGCTCCATCATGCAGGCGGCAGAACTTGCAGCTACCCATGATGGAATGTGCGCAGACTGCTATAAAGCCACCAGATTGAACGTAGCATAATAAAACTGCTCTATTTCGATGTCACTTGATTCTTGTATGATTCTATATTTCATGGTACACTTACAGTAGTAAGTTCTGAAAGCTCATCTCTATGAGCGGAAAGGAGCATTGCATGGCAGATTTGCAGTTTCCTGTTGGGATCTCAAATTTCTCAGAGATTCGTACCAAAGGATATTATTATATTGATAAGACCAATCTGATTGCAGAGATTCTGGATGGCGGCATTCCTAAAGTCAACTTGATTACTCGCCCTCGTCGTTTCGGAAAATCTCTCGGTATGAGCACTCTCGCAAATTTTCTGGACATCACCAAAGACAGCAAGCAGATGTTTGAGGGATTGGCGATCTCCAAAAATACGGAACTTTGCAAAAAGTGGATGAATCAGTGTCCTGTGGTCTTTTTCTCTTTCAAGGACACGGACGGTCTGACCTTTGAAAGTGCCTATGGAATGCTGTGCATGAAGCTGGCATTTGCATTTCAGGATTATCAGTTTCTTTTGGACGACGATGCTATTTCCGACGATGACAAAGGCATCTTTAAGCGGATTCTGGGACGCACTGCATCAATGGATGAAACCAAAAGCTGCTTTTTGCTATTGACCCGGATGCTGGAAATCCATTTCAAAAAGTCGGCGGTCGTCATTCTGGATGAGTATGATGTTCCCATTGCCAAAGCCAGCAGCAACGGATATTATTCGCAGATGCTGGACGTGATGCGGGCTATGATGAGCACCACGCTCAAAGACAACACCTCCCTCGACTTTGCTGTTGTTACTGGCTGCCTGAAAATTGCCAAAGAAAGCATTTTTACCGGGACGAACAATTTCGTTTCGGATACGATTCTTTCTCCCCGGCTGAGCGAATCCTTTGGTTTCACACAGGCAGATGTAGATCAAATGCTGAAAGATGCTGGTCTTGAATCACAGTCTGCTGAAATCAAGGCATGGTACGACGGTTATCATTTTGGCGATGCAGACATTTATTGTCCGTGGGACGTGATCAGTTATCTGCGAGATTTCCAGTATGGTGTAGCACAGAAGCCGAAAAGCTATTGGAAAAACACCAGCGATAATGCTATTATCCGTTCTTTTATCGACTATGCAGGTGACAATATCACCACGAAGCTCGAAACGCTGATGGCTGGCGGCTCCATTGTCCAGCATATTGAAGAAAACCTGACCTACGATTATCTGCACTCCTCTGAGGAAAATCTTTGGAGTGTGCTGTATCTGACAGGCTATCTGACCAAGGTGCGGGATAAGGATCTGACAGATTCGCTGCCGGATGGCTGCTCTGCGCTGATGATTCCAAATGCAGAGATTCGGGAAATTTTTGAAACCACTGTAAGCAAATGGTTTGATGACAGTGCAAAGGCATGGAACCGCAGCCCTTTGTTTGATGCAGTCTGGAGCGGAAACAGCGAAGCTCTGACAAAAGAAATGACCAAGCTGCTGCGCATGACCATCAGCTACCATGACTATCGGGAGGATTTTTACCACGCTTTCCTTGCAGGCATCTTTACTGGTGCTGGCTATGTGGTAGAATCCAACAAAGAGCATGGCGAGGGTCGTAGCGATGTTATCGTAAAGGATATCCGCAATGGCCGCGTGGCAATTTTTGAAGCCAAGTATGCCAAAACTCTGGATGCTCTGCCAGATGCCTGTGATACCGCCATTCAGCAAATCGACGACCGGATGTATGCGGCAGATTTCAGGGATGACTATGATGACATTCTCTGCTACGGCATCGCATTCTTCAAAAAGCGTTGCATGGTAAGGAAAAAATAATTATCTACTGGGGAGTATCTTTGGATGCTCCCCTTCACTTTTTACAGGACAGTCCAAATGGATTGTCCTGTTTTTATTTGGAGGTACACAATGGAAGAAGAAGTCAAAACCACCGGCTGAGCCGGTGGCTTGAGTAAGCCCTAGAAGGGCATAATACTAGCAAAGCCCCTTAAGGGGCCACGAATGGGTCTGTCAACTGCATTCCTTTCTCGTGGCAGGTCCCTCAAGGGGCCTTTTTATTTACGCCTTAGTTTCCTTGCTACCCGTAAACGGGTCTACGAACTCCTTAAAGCTCAACTGATCGGCAATCTGGTCCTGTTGCAGTTGATTTTTAATGTACTCTTGGATTTTCTTTTTGTTCTTTCCTACCGTATCCACGAAGTATCCCCTGGCCCAGAAATGCCGATTGCCATACTTATACTTCAGATTTGCATGTCTGTCGAAAATCATGAGACTGCTCTTTCCTTTGAGATATCCCATGACGTAGGAAATGCTGTACTTCGGCGGAAAACTTATCAGCATGTGGATATGGTCAGGGCAGGCCTCCGCTTCAATGATTTCAATACCTTTTTGTTCGCACAACTGGCGCAGTATCTGCCCTATATCCTTTTTGATCTGACCGTAAATTACCATTCCCCGATATTTCGGTGCAAACACTATATGGTATTGACATCTCCACGTGGTATGGCTTAAACTATCTACGTCTTTGTTATCTTTCATTTCAAAGATAAACCTCCCTGTTCCTAGAATGTGGTTGGCAAACCCACACTCTATTCTACGGGGAGGTTTCTCTTTGTCTAGGGCTAAAGCCGTTTTTATTCCACCAGCAGAGCTGGTGGTTGTCGCTCGCTTAAGCTACCCAAAAGAAAAGGCCGCTTACCTTTTCAGGTAAACGGCCTTACGTTTGGTGGAGCATTGTCCACGGCACTCGAACCCAACACTTCCTCACGGGTGACCGTTTTGGCATCATCCGTGAAGTTGAAATTGAGTACGACCCGGTCATCAAAGACGTAGACCGAGTTGACAAAGGTATCAATGATCTGCCGCTGGTGTTCCGTGCTGCCCACGTCACCCTTGCGGAATTTTTCAAGCCAGAACCGAATCCACTCACGGGTCAGGACGGGCTTTTTCAGCTCTTCTTCCAGAATGCTGGTGTTCAGGGCTTCTTTCCGGGCTTCCAGCTCGTCCAACCGCTGCTTGGTGGTCGAGGTCAGGATGCCCTGTTCAATGGCTTCCAGAAGGTTTGCGAGCCGTTTCTCCGTATCCCGGAGCTGCTCTTTCAGAACAGGCAGCCGGGTGTTCTCCTGCTGCTGGGCTTCCATGACCAAATCTATCAGCCGTTCGATAATTTCATCGCTGAAGATCACCTTAATGGCGGTGTCCACCACGAACCGTTCCAGCGGCTCCTTGCGGATAGCCTTCAGGTCACAGTGCGCCTTGCCGTGGCGCTTGGCGTTGCCGCACTTGTAGTAATAGTAGGTGTTTCCCATGTGGCTGGTGCCGCTTTCGCCACCCATCAGGGTGCCGCACTTGCCACAGAACAGCTTAGTGGTCAGCAGATAGCTCACATCCTCTTTTGCAGGCCGACCGTGGGCGATCCTGTTCTGCTCGAAACGCTGCTGCACCCGGTCGAACAAATCCTGATCAACAATAGCCGGAATGCCGCCCGGCGTCACAATGTCCTTGTAGCGGTATTCGCCGATGTAGCGGCGGTTGCGGAAGATCTGGAAGAAGCTGTTCTTTACGAACGGCTTCCCGGTGCGGGTACGCAGGCCGCGCTCATTCAGGGATGCTGCAATCTTCTCAGCCGGTTCGCCGTCGGCGTACCGGGTGAAGATCTCTTGCACGATGGGAGCCGTCTCCGGGTCGATATGGTACAGCCTGTCCTCCTTGCCAATGGTGAAGCCCAGCGGCACCACACCGCCGTTGTACTTGCACTGGAGGGCGTTTTCGCGCTCACCGCGCGCCACTTTCAGGGCGAGTTCGGCGGAATAGTATTCCGCCATGCCAATCAGCATACTCTCCACCATAATGCCTTCAGGCCCCTGCGAGATGGGTTCCATGACAGACACCAGATGGACACCGTTCTTTTCCAGCTGGTACTTGTAGTTCACGGCATCGAATCGGTTCCGGGCAAAGCGGTCCAGCTTCCAGACCAGAACTACGTCGAAGATTTTCTTTCCGCTGTCCTTGATCATCCGCTGAAAGTCTGGGCGGTCATCCGTTTTGGCAGAGTAGGCACGGTCAATGTAGGTGCCGACCACGGTGATGCCGTTCTTCTCGGCGTAGTCCTTGCAGTCGCGCAGCTGTCCCTCAATGGACGCTTCACGCTGGCTGTCGGATGAATAGCGGGCGTAGATCACGGCGGTCATGGTTGCACCTCCTTGGCGCGTATTCGACTTGCCTTTATCGTATCGGGTCAAGCGCAGCTTGTCAACAATCTGCGAGCAGATTGAAATGTGAAAATTGCGAAACGCAGCGAAAAAGGTGAGAGCAAGAATCGTCCCGTGGCCACAAATTTTCAATTCTTGAAAATTCTTGCCACTTTGGGACAGCTTCTTGTTGGGGCGTGCCTGCCCCAAACCCTGCTGGAACGAGTACGGCAAACTGGAATTTATAGTCCTCTCAAAACCAATTTGCTTTTTCTTCTCGAAATACGGGAATATCACTATCTCGATATGGATTGTAATTATGAAGATTGCAACCAAACTCTTTTAATGATTTTATTTTGTTATCCTGTGTCCATACAATTAAAGATATTCCGTCAAATTCTTCAACATTTCCATTATTCATTTTGCTTTTAAAATACCACTCCACGATTGTTTGATTGCCTTGATGAAAAAATTGCTTAATCTCCCAGACAAGAACACTTCCGCGTGTATTCCATTCGTCAAACCAGTGCTTTACCGTTTTGCGGTTTTCATATTTAGGACTCCAACTCTCAGTATATACAACATCATCTGTAAAAATATTGTCAATTCCTAAATCTGCTTTCTTAATCCACATATCAAACCATAATCGGATAATTTTTTCTCTCTCGTTCATAAAGTACCTCCATAACTTCCGATTTACTGGGCTAAGCCGAGTATACCACACTCCACCATGAAAGAACACCCCGATATAGTGAAATTTTGCCATTTTTCTGCGTACGTGCGTACACGATCCGCAGGGATTCTAAGGGGCTTGACCCCTTAGCACACGGACTTTGGAACAAAGTCTAGTGTGTTACACCTTGCCAGAGGTGTACAGGCTCCCGGTACGCACGTACGCAGCAATTGCCATCAATGCGCCATATAGATGGCGATCAAGTTCGCACAAAGCGACCTTGATCCCGCAAAACAAAAGGCAGGATACCACCGTCATAGTGATACCCTGCCTTTGCTCGTTTAATGCTCTGTGTAGTCCTTCCGCAGAACTTCCGATAAACAAAAAACGTACCCAAACCCTTTCTCATAGAGAATCGGGTTCGAGTACGAACTGTATGGTGGAGAATTAGGGACTCGAACCCCAGACCCCCTGCGTGTGATGCAGGTGCTCTAACCAGCTGAGCTAATCCTCCGAATCGGAACAAGAGAATTATACCACAACCGAAGTGGATTGGCAAGCCCTAATTTTGATTTTTTCGCAATTTTTTCCCACTGCGAGGCAGTTGCTCTTTTGCGCAAAATAGTGTATACTGAAATTGCGCATTCCAGCGCAAAAAGAGAGGTTTTTTCAATGCTGACACTTCGTGGGATCATTACCATTCTGGTGCTGGCAGGGCTGTTTGCCCTGGCAGTGGTCTGGATTTCCAAGCAGGGCGGCTGGAAAGGCGAAGGCTGCGGCGGCAACTGCGCCTCCTGCCACCAGCACTGCGATACTCCGGAAAAGAAAAAGCACTGACTGCAATGCCCCCGGATGGCTGTCCGGGGGCATTTTGCGTCACAGGGCACCGTAGCGGGCGGCAAAGACAGCTACAGTGCTCAGCAGATCGAGCTGGGCTTTCTGGTAGGTGGTGCGTCCGATGCAGAGCCGCTCCAGCACATCCTCCTCCTTGCGGCGCTCCAGGTAGCGCAGCTGGAGCAGGCCTGCACGGATGGGGTCGGCGGTGCGGTAATACTCCTGCGTCTGCTGGATGGCCCGGGCCCAGCCCCAATTGGCCGGGCTGCGGGCCCACTGGCGGGTACCGTAGTTCTGCAGGGCCTCCCGGGTCTTTCTGCGCTGTTCAGCGGTCATCACGCCGCCCCCTTTCTTTGGCACATCCGGGTGCCCGGGCCAAAGAAGCAGGCATCCCGCTGTTCCATGGTCAGCCCCAGCATGGCAGAAAGACGGTCGGCTTCGCTGACTTTGAAATCGCTCTCGTCGTTCAGCTTCTGATGCAGGGCGCTGCTGCTGATGCCCAGCACCCGTGCCACATGGCCCAGCTTGAGGCCCTGGCTTTCAATGTAGGCGCGGATCTGTGTGGTATTTGTCATCAAAGGTTCTCCTTTCATCTGGATCTCTGCGTGTCGTTTCACAATCTTTGGTTGTATTATAGTTCGACGTTGATTTTTTGTCAACTATTTTACCAAAATCGCGCGAAAATCGTTGATTTTTAAGAACTTTTCTGATATACTCACGGCAGAACATTCTTTTTCAAGAAAAGCGAGGTCTCTGCCATGTCAGAACTTTCCCGCCGTATCTTACAGCGTCGGCTCGAGCTGGGGCTCTCTCAGGAAGAGCTTGCCCAGCGGATGGGCTACCGCTCCAAATCCTCCATCACCAAGCTGGAAAAAGGGGTCAACGACATCCCGCAGTCCAAGGTGGAGGAGTTTGCCGCTGCATTGGAGACCACACCCGCATGGCTGATGGGGCTGGAAAACACTGCGTTTGTCCCGCCGGGGTTTGAGCCCCTGCCCGAAATGGTGCGGGTGCCGCTGGTGGGCAGCATTGCCTGCGGCTCCCCCATCACCGCCGAACAGAACATCGAATGCTACATCGGTGTTCCTGCCGCATGGCACGCCGACTTTGCCCTGACCTGCCACGGCAGCAGCATGGCCCCCACCATCTGCGATGGTGACATCGTCTGCATCCGCTGCCAGCCCGAGGTGGAGCAGGGCGAGATCGCCGCCGTGCGGATCGGCGACGAGGCCACCTTAAAGCATTTTCACCGGCAGGGCGACACCGTTATGCTTCTGGCCGACAACGCCGCCGTCTGCCCGCCCATGATCTATGCCGGGCCACAGTTGAACGAGATCCAGATCGAGGGCAGAGCCGTGGGCTTCTGCAGAGGTTTATAATATGAGCAACGAAACCATGACCCTGAAGGTCATCGCACACATCCACACCGCCTTCCCCACCAAGTTCGGCATCCCCCGGCAGAGCGGGCTGGTGGACGGCCTGCGGGGCGAGATCATCTTCACCCCGGAATACCGCAACGCCGATGCCCTGCGCGGACTGGAGGATTTCAGCCACATCTGGCTGGTGTGGCAATTCTCCGGCGCGGTGCGGGAGAGCTGGTCTCCCACCGTCCGGCCCCCGCGCCTGGGCGGCAACACCCGGATGGGCGTGTTTTCCACCCGCTCCCCCTTCCGGCCCAACCCGCTGGGCCTTTCCAGCGTCAGGCTGGAGTCCATCGAGCACCGCCCGGAGGTGGGCCCGGTGCTCATCGTGCGGGGCGCAGACCTGATGGACGGCACCCCCATCTACGACATCAAGCCCTACATCCCCTACGCCGACTGTCACCCGGACGCGGCGGCAGGCTTCACGGCACAGACCCAGACGCACAGGCTGCAGGTCGAATGCCCGCCGGAACTGTGGGAGACCGTGCCCGCCGCCGAGCGGGACGGCCTGCGGGGCGTGCTGGAAAACGACCCCCGTCCCTCCTACCAGCACGACCCGGAACGGGTATACGGAATGGAGTTTTCGGGATTGGAAGTCCATTTTGTCGTAGATGGTGCTGTTCTGACCGTGACCGGCATCACCCGCCGCTGAGAGGTACCGCCGTGGAACTGCGTACCATCAACACCTTTTTGCATATTGCGGAGCTGCACAGCTTTTCCCGTGCGGCACGGGAGCTGGGGTATTCCCAGTCGGCAGTCTCCGCGCAGGTGGCCCAGCTGGAAGCCGAATTGGAAACGCCGCTCTTCGACCGGGTGGGCAAAACGGTTCGCCTGACCGATGCCGGACAGACCTTTCTGACCTATGCCCGTTCCCTGCTGGCCACTGCCGAGCAGGCCAAGGCGGCCCTGCAGCCTGCCCGGCAGGTCAGCGGCACCCTGCGGGTGGCACTGGCGGATTCGGTCTGCAGCACCTTTCTGCCTGACCTGTTGCAGCGGTATCACGCCCTCTGCCCACAGGTAGAGCTGGTGCTCCGTACCGCCACCGACGATGAGATGCTCCAAATGCTAGGCTCCAATCAGATTGACCTGGCATACACGCTGGACAAGCCGCTGCTGCAGCCCAGCTTTGTGCTGGCCGTGGATGAGCCGGAGCCTATCTGCGTGGTGGCCCCCGCCGGGCACCCATTGGCCGGGCAGGCGGAGGTCACGCTTCAGGAACTGGCCGGGCAGGAATTCCTGCTGACCGAGCGGGGCATGAGCTACCGCGATGCCCTCGACCAGTGCATGGCGGCGCAGGGGCTGGCCATCAAGCCCTTCCTCGAACTTGGCAGCGCTTCCCTGCTCTGCCAGATGGTCGAGCACGGCATGGGGCTCTCCTTCCTGCCCGAGTACATCGTGCAGAATGCCCTCGCCGCCGGAACGCTGGCCCGCCTGAATGTCCCCGCCTGCCGCGTGGAGATGCGGCGGCAGCTGTTCTACCACAAGGATAAATGGCTCACCCCCCAGATGAAAGCCTTCATTGCGCTGGTGCAGAGATAAAGACAGCGATAAAAAATAAGCCTTTCCGTTGGTGTCACACTGTGAGGTGCACCACACGGAAAGGCTTGTTATTTACATTATTTTTTCAACAGGTCGGAAAGGCACTGCACCGTCCGGCCATGGTAGCCGGTGACGGTCTCGGCGTGGAGCAGGCTGCTCAGGACGCTTTCCTCCACACACTCGGCCACTGCCCGGAACAGCGGGTTGATGGCATCATCGTGGAGCATCTCCATGGGCAGGAGGGCTTTGTCCGAGTAATGCGGCATCCGGTTGGCCGTGGTAAAGGCCAGAACGATCTCACCCGAACCGTTGCCGCAGGCACTGCCGGTGCGGGAAAGCCCCACCAGCGCCCGGTGGCAGAGCCGCCGCAGCTGGCGCTCGCTCAGGGGGATATCCGTTGCCAGCACCGTGATGATGGAGCCCTTGTCCTCATGGGGCGGGATGCGGGCTTCCAATAGCTCGTGGATGGGTGTGCCCGCCACGATGAGGTCATCGAAGGTGGCGTGATTGGAGAGCACCAGTGCCCCGATGGTGTAGGACTTACCGTCCAGCTCCACCAGCCGGGAGGCAGAACCGATGCCGCCCTTCAGCCCATGGCAGCGCATTCCGCGTCCGGCACCCACTGCACCCTCGGCGAAATCGGCTTTGCAGTCTGCCAGAGCGGCAGCCACATGCGCCTCGGTGACATGCAGGCCCCGGATATCGTTCAGGCCGCTGTCGTTGCACTCGCAGACGACCGGGTTCACACTGCCGGTGGTCTCGCAGATATCGGGGTTGCGCTCCAGCATATATTTGACCAGCGCCGTCTCCACAGTGCCCACACTCAGGGTGTTGGTAAACAGGATGGGGGTCTCCAGCGTGCCCAGCTCATCGATCTGGACAAGGCCGGTGGTCTTGCCGAAGCCGTTGATGACATGGCAGGCCGCCAGCACTTTGTCATGGAACACATCCCCGGGGTGGGGCAGCAGCGCGGTCACACCGGTCTGGATGTCGCCATCCGCCAGTGTGCAATGGCCCACCGTCACGCCCGGCACATCACTGATCTTATTGCGCCCCCCGTGGGGCAGATGCCCCACCCGGAAGCCCCATTCATTCTTATCGATTCCCATAAAAACCTCTCCGTCCTTGCTTTACAATGCTGCCCTTCCTGATCCGAAAGGCAGAAAAACAGTCGTGCGTAAACCTGGCTTCCCCATGGGGGAGCTATCGCCGCAGGCGGTTGAAGGGGGTCACCCCTCAGAGTGCTTCACGCGCTGCATCTCTCCCAGATCATAGGGGGTGTTCTGGTAGACATAATAGTTCAGCCAGTTTTCATACAGCAGATGGGCGTGCGCGCGCCAGCGGAAGAGCGGCGGCTGGCTGGGGTCATCGTTGGGGTAGTAGTTTTTGGGCACTGCAATGGGCAGGCCCTTGGCCACATCCCGCTTGTACTCCGCATCCAGCGTATATTTGTCGTACTCCGGGTGGCCGATGACAAAGATCTGACGGCCGTTCTCGGTGCTCATCAGGAAAGGCCCTGCCTCATCGCTCTCGGCAAGGATGCGCAGCGCACCGCAGTGGTCAATATCCTCCCGACTCATGGCGGTGTGGCGGCTGTGGGGGGCATAGAACACCTCATCAAAGCCGCGCACCAGCGGATTGGAGGGCCGGATGACCCGGTGCTCGAACACGCCGAACATCTTGGCAGGCAGCAGCTCCTTGCGGATGCCGTAGTGGTAGTACAGGCCCGCCTGAGCGCCCCAGCAGACATGCAGGGTGGAATAGACGTTCGTCTCGCTGAAATCCATGATCTCGCACAGCTCCGGCCAGTAATCCACCTGCTCAAAGTCCATGGTCTCCACCGGAGCGCCGGTGATGATCATGCCGTCGTAGCGGTTATGCTTCACCTCGTCAAAGGTCTTATAAAAGGCTTCCAGATGGGCCGCCGAAACGTGCGTTGCCTCATGGCTGACCGTCTGCAGCAGGGTCATGTGCACCTGCAGCGGCGTGTTGGCCAGCAGCCGGGCAATCTGGGTCTCGGTGGCGATCTTGGTGGGCATCAGGTTCAGGATCAGGATCTCCAGCGGGCGGATATGCTGGGACGCTGCCCGCTCCCGGTGCATAACAAAGACATTTTCCTCATACAGGGCATCGTAGGCGGGGAGCGTTTTCGGGATGATGAGGGGCATAGATGGTTACTCCTTTAGATGGCTTGCCCTCTCCGTCATTGCTCTGCAATGCCACCTCCCCCAAAGGGGGAGGCAACGCATCTCCCAGGTTCAGCATCTGCTGACCATGGGCCGCAATTGGCTCTCCCCTTAGGAGAGCTGTCACCGCAGGTGACTGAGAGGGCGAGACCGTTAAATTTTATCCAAAGCCTGTGCGATATCTGCGATCAGATCCTCGGCGCTTTCCAGACCGCAGCTCATGCGCACCAGCTCTGCGGGCACACCGGCGGCTTTCAGCTGCTCATCGTTCATCTGGCGGTGGGTGCTGGAAGCCGGGTTCAGGCAGCAGGTGCGGGCATCGGCCACATGGGTCTCAATGGCGGCCAGCTTGAGCTCTTTCATAAAGGTGCTGGCAGCTTCGCGGCCGCCGGCCAGACCAAAGCTGACCACGCCGCAGCTGCCATTGGGCAGATACTTTTCAGCCAGTGCGTGGTAGGGGCTGGACTCCAGGCCGCAGTAATTCACATAGGCCACCTTGGGATGGCTTTCGAGGAACTTTGCCACGGCCATGCCGTTGGCGCAGTGGCGCTGCATCCGGACATGCAGGCTTTCCAGGCCGAGGTTCAGCATATAGGCATTCATCGGGGACTGCATGGAACCGAAGTCCCGCATCAGCTGAGCCGTTGCCTTGGTGATAAAGGCACCCTCTTTGCCGAAGCGCTCGGCGTAAGTGATGCCGTGGTAGCTGTCGTCCGGGGTGCACAGGCCGGGGAACTTCTCGGCGTGGGCCATCCAGTCGAACTTGCCGCCGTCCACGATGGCACCGCCCAGCACCGCACCGTGGCCGTCCATGTACTTGGTGGTGGAGTGGGTCACGATATCCGCGCCCCACTCAAAGGGGCGGCAGTTGACCGGCGTGGGGAAGGTGTTGTCCACGATCAGGGGCACGCCGTGGGCGTGAGCAGCCTTGGCAAACTTCTCGATATCCAGCACGGTCAGGGCGGGGTTGGCAATGGTCTCGCCGAACACCACCTTGGTGTTGGGCCGGAAGGCAGCGTTCAACTCCTCCTCGGTGCACAGCGGGTCCACAAAGGTGGCCTCAATGCCCATCTTCTTCATGGTGACAGAAATGAGATTGAAGGTGCCGCCGTAGATGGTGCTGGATGCCACGATATGGTCACCGGCCTCGCAGAGGTTGAACAGGGCAAAGAAGTTGGCTGCCTGACCGCTGGAGGTCAGCATGGCGGCAGTGCCGCCCTCCAGCTCGCAGATCTTCTTGGCCACAAGGTCACAGGTGGGGTTCTGCAGGCGGGAGTAGAAGTAGCCGTCGGCTTCCAGGTCGAACAGCTTGCCCATATCCTCGCTGGTGGCATATTTGAAGGTGGTGGACTGGATGATGGGGATCTGGCGGGGCTCGCCATTGCCGGGCGTATAACCGCCCTGCACACAGATGGTATCACGGTTCATTGCAACATACTCCTTTACTGGGTTTGTCCGAATAGCACAATTCCCCGCAGGAGCACATGCCTCCGGCGGGGAATTGAAACGTTGAATTTTACTTCCCGTCCGGGACGAAATGAGGAGAGAACTCCTTCCGTCAAAGCCTTTCGGCTTTGCCACCTCCCTCAAAGAGGGAGGCTTTAAGGCTCCCTCTCCGAGGGAGCTGGCGCACGAAGTGCGACTGAAGGAGTTACTTCCTCAGCCGCTTATCGCTTCTGGTGGCCCAGAAGGTGCCAACGGTCTGGAAGATCTGCACCAGCAGCACCAGCAGGATGACACAGACGATCATAATGTTGGTCTGGTAGCGGTAGTAGCCGTAGGAAAGGGCGATCTTGCCCAGGCCGCCGCCGCCGATGACACCGGACATGGCCGAGTAGCCCAGAATGGTGGTCAGGGCCGTGGTCATGCTGGAGATCAGGCCGGGCAGGCACTCGGGGATCATTACCTTGGTGATGATCTGGAACGGGGTCGCACCCATGCTCTGGGCGGCTTCCACCACACCCTCATCCAACTCGCGCAGGCTGGTCTCCACCAGACGCGCCACAAACGGGAAGGCCGCGACCACCAGCGGAACGATGGTGGCTTTGGTGCCCACGGTGGTGCCCACGATGATACGGGTCAGCGGAAAGACGCAGATCATCAGGATCAGGAAAGGCACACTGCGCAGGATATTGATGATGATATTCAGCAGGTGCATCAGCCAGCCGGGCAGGGGCAGAATGCCGTCCTTATCACCGGCCACCAGCAGCACACCCAGCGGCAGGCCGATGACCAGAGAGAACGCGGTGGAGAGCACCGTCACATAGAAGGTCTCCCAGATGGCAAAGCCATAATCTGCAATGGTCATTCTCCGGTCACCTCCTCCACCGTAATGCCGGGCTGTGCCCGCATGTAGGCAGCAGCCTGTTTTGCTTCGTCCAGGTCAGCGGGCAGCTTGAGCAGCATGGAGCCGTAGCACTGGCCGCTCAGGTCGCGGGTATCGGCGCTGAGCACCGACACCAGAATGCCCTTTTCGGCGGCAAGGCTTGCCACCAGCGGTTTTGCGGCGGAAGAACCGTTGAAGGTCACACGCACCACATGATCGTCCGGTGCAAAGCTGGACAGGTCGCGGGCAGCACTGCCGCCGTTGGGAGCCACCAGACGCTTTGCTGCGGTGGTCTTGGGGTTGGCGAAGATCTCCTTCACCTCGCCCTGTTCCACCACAACGCCGCCGTCCAGAATGGCAACGTGATCGCAGATCTCCTCCACAACGCTCATCTGATGGGTGATGACCACCACCGTGATGCCCAGCTTCCGGTTGATGTCCTTGATCAGGGTCAGGATGGAGTGGGTGGTGTTGGGGTCCAGCGCGCTGGTGGCCTCATCGCAGAGCAGGACCTTGGGGTCAGTTGCCAGTGCGCGGGCAATGGCAATGCGCTGCTTCTGGCCGCCGGAGAGCTGGGCCGGGTAGGCGTTGGCCTTATCGGGCAGGCCCACCATTTCCAGCAGCTCCTTGGCGCGCTTTTCGGCTTCCTCTTTCTTCACACCTGCCAGCTCCATGGGGAAGCAGATGTTCTTCAGGCAGCTGCGCTGCATCAGCAGGTTGAACTGCTGGAAGATCATCGTGATCTCCCGGCGGCGCTGGCGCAGCTGGGCGGGCGTGAGCTTTTCCATCTCCACGCCGTCAATGACCACGCTGCCCTCGGTGGGGCGCTCCAGCAGGTTGATGCAGCGCACCAGCGTGGATTTACCCGCGCCAGACATGCCGATGATGCCGTAAATCGAACCATCCGGGATGGTCAGGCTGATGTCCTTCAGCGCATTCACTGCGCCGTCCTTCATCTGGAAGGTCTTGGAAAGGTGTTTGATCTCGATCACAGGGATTCTCCTTTTGATGTAACATCCTTGCCCTCTCCGTCATTGCTCCGCAATGCCACCTCCCCCAAAGTGGGAGGCACTGCATCTTCCGGGCGCAACAACAGCTGACTGTGGGCTGCAATTGGCTCTCCCTTTGGGAGAGCTGGCAAAGCCGTCAGGCTTTGACTGAGAGGGCGAGCCGCGTTTCCTTAACCCTCGATCGGGCTCAGATCGCTCTGCTTGCCGCCGTAGATGCCCATGGGTTCAACGTGGATACCGGCAACGGAGACCAGGTGGGTGCCCTTCTCCTCATTGAAGTTGTCCAGGTAGGGCTGATGCTGGAAGTAGTTGGTGTCGCACTGGCCATCCTCAACGATGGTGTTGGGGATCACATAGTCATCGTACTCCTGGATGTCCAGCGTAATGCCCTTGTCGGCCAGGATCTGCTTGCAGACCTCCAGGATCTCGCAGTGGGGAGCGGGGGTGGCAGCGCAGCTGACGGTCTCGCCGTTCAGTGCGTCATAATCGATGGAAGGATCATAGCCGTCGGTGGGGTCCTCCACAACAGAGACCACAGCGCCGCCGTAGCTCTCGGTCATAAAGTCCTTGACCTGCTGGCTCTGCAGGGCAGCGACCAGAGCCTTGATCTTGGGCTCGTTCTCGTTGCCTTCCTTGCAGACCAGAACGTTAACGTAGGCAGAGGTGCCATCCTCCATGGCCAGAGCGTCGGTCATGGGGTCCAGACCGGCGGAGATGGCGTAGTTGGAGTTGATGACAGCGTAGTCCTCATCCTGCAGGACGTTGGGCACCTGAGCAGCCTCGACCTCGTCCACATTGACGTTCAGGGGGTTCTCTTCGATGTCGTTCTTGGTGGCGGTCAGGCCTGCATCTGCCTTCAGCTTGAAGAAGCCGTTCTTCTCCAGCAGGGTCAGAGCGCGGGCCTCGTTGGTGGTGTCGTTGGGAACAGCGACCTTGATCTTGTCCAGCTTGGCAGCGGTGGAGGCAGCCTCAGAGGATGCAGCGCCGGAAGCAGCGGAGCTTGCGGTGGAGGAAGAGCCGCCGCAGGCGGTCAGGGCAGCGGCAGCAGCGGCCACGCCGGAAACTTTCAGAAAATTACGACGAGTGATCTTAGACATTTTGTTTTCCCTCTCTACTTTTACAAAAATGTTTTTGTGCGGTGCGGCACCATCCGCACCCTTTGCACCGGAAGCAAAATAAAAAACGCTTCCGTCCTCAGCGGGCATACACCCACAAGGACGAAAGCGTAAAACTTCCGTGGTACCACCTTGGTTTACTGTCCCCTCACAGAGACAGCCTCACTGCTGCGGCGTTTTGCAACGCGACAACCGGACGCTGTAACGGGCGCTCCCGTCGCAGGCTTAGCACTCTTGCACTTCGCCCCCGCGGCTCCGAGACCATTTTCAGTCCCCTGTTTCCTGCCCTTTTCCACCGCCCGGGCTCTCTGGAAGGATCAATGCGAAAACCTACTCTTCTCTTCACAGCCATTTTTGTGATATTGCATACATAATACCCCACTCTTCCGGGTTTGTCAACCCTTTCAACGAAGTTTTTCAGTAGGGAATTGCCCGCTTACTGCCGGCCGGCATCCTGCTCCGTGCTGTACAGCACCATCAGGTGGTTGGCGCTGGCTTCCAGTTGGGATTTTGTCTGCCGGAGGTTCGCTTCCTCGGTCTCGTTCATCTTTTCGGGCTTATCCTTGCGCAGGCAGCGGCGCAGGCTGGCAAGGTCGTTTCTGACTCGGTTCTTCTCGTCCTTGTCCAGCTCCTTTTTGCACTTGGAGAGGGCTTCATCCACCTTGTAAGCCAGCATCTCGGCCTGGTTGTGGAGCTCCAGCCGCTCCCTGCGGCGGGTATCCTCCTCCTCGTAGGCAGCGGCATCGGCCATGGCGCGCTGGATCTCGTTCTCAGAAAGATTGGTGCTGCCGGTGATGGTGATGTTCTGCTCCCGGCCGGTGCCCAGATCCTTTGCAGACACCTTGACCACGCCGTTCACATCAATGTCAAAGGTGACCTCGATCTGGGGCTTGGAGGAGAAGCCGGAGCGGATGCCGGTGAGCTTGAATTTGCCCAGGCTCTTGTTGTCGCGGGCAAAGTGGCGCTCGCCCTGCAGCACGTTGATCTCCACGCTGGTCTGCATGGGGCGGGCCGTGGTAAAGATCTGGCTCTTGCGGGTGGGAATCATACTGTTGCGGGTGATGAGAGGAGTGGCCACGCCGCCCAGTGTCTCAATGGACAGCGTCAGCGGGGTGACATCCATCAGCACAAGGCCCTGCGCGGCCGCACCGGTGGCACCGGCCAGCTTTCCGCCGCCCTGCAGCAGACCGCCCTGCACGGCGGCACCCATGGCCACGCATTCATCGGGGTTCAGGGTATGGCTGGGCTCACAGCCCAGCAGCTCCCGGACCTGCCGCTCCACAGCTGGCATCCGGGTGCTTCCGCCCACCAGCAGGACTTTGCCCAGCTGGCTGGCGGAAATCCCGGCATCCCGCAGGGCGTTCTGCACCGGCTGAACGGTGCGGGCCAGCAGGTCACCGGTCATCATCTCAAACTGGGGGCGGCCCAGGTTCAGATCCAGATGGTGGGGGCCATCCTTGCCCACCGCGATAAACGGCAGGTTCAGCTGGGCGGAAAGCGCACTGGAAAGCTCCTTCTTGGCCTTTTCCGCTTCCTCCTTCAGGCGGCCCATGGCGGCGGGGTCCTTGGTCAGATCGATGCGGTCAGACCTGCGGAACTCCGCCACAGCCCACTCAACGATGCGCTCGTCAAAGTCATCGCCGCCCAGATGGGTATCGCCGCCGGTGGCCAGCACCGTAAAGGTGCCGTCCTCGATCTCGATGATCGAAACATCAAAGGTGCCGCCGCCCAGATCATAGACCAGGATCTTCTGGGGAGCTTCGTTGTCCAGGCCGTAAGCCACCGCGGCGGCGGTGGGCTCGTTGATGATGCGCAGAACATTCAGGCCCGCAATGCGGCCCGCGTCCTGAGTGGCCTTGCGCTGGCTGTCGTCAAAATAGGCAGGCACCGTGATGACGGCCTCGGTCACCGGTTCGCCCAGATAGCTCTCGGCATCGCGGCGGATCTTGGTCAGGATCATAGCGCTGATCTCCTGTGGGGTCAGGTCTCTGCCATCGATATGCACCCGATGATCAGAACCCATGTACCGCTTGATGCTAGACACCGTACGACCGGAGTTTGTGGCGATCTGGCGCTTTGCCGCGCCGCCCACCAGACGCTCGCCATCCTTGGTAAAGGCCACCACGCTGGGGGTGGTGCGCTCGCCTTCGGCGTTGGTGATGACCACAGGCTTGCCGCCCTCCACCACCGCCACGCAGGAGTTGGTGGTGCCAAGGTCGATTCCGATCACTTTGCTCATAGTGCTTGTCCTCTTTTCTTCGGCGCAGAATATTTCCTTGAATATCTTACCGGTTTCCTATGACGATTTCTTAGAACAAATGTAAAGAAACTGTGTTTCAGGCGTTTTTATCGTCGGCCAGCAGCTGATCGGTCAGCAGTTCAGCCTCCCGCAGCCAGTCGGCAGCATCCGTTTCGCCCTCGGCCTGCAGGATCCGAAAGCCCTGCACGGCTTCGGCCACCTGCAGCAGCGCCTTTTTGCGGGAGAGGTACTGGGTCTCGTACTGGGCAAGACGCAGGCAGACCTGCGGGGTGTAGGCGATGTCCGGCACCTCCCGGGCAGCGCTCTGGGCGCGGCGGTAGTATTGCAGGGTCTCCGCCATCTCCCCGCCCGATGCGGCACAGTCATCCCCCAGGGCGATCATGGCCTGCACCTCCCCGGCCTGCGCGGCCTTTTTCCACATCCGCCGGGCCTGGGTCTTATTCTTCCGGACACCCCGGCCATAATACAGGCAGTCCCCCAGGGCAGAAAGCGCCTCTGCGCTGCCCGCCTCGGCGGCGGCAGTGTAGCTGGCCGCTGCCTCCGGCCAATCTCCGGCCCGGGCGGCGGCGTGCCCGGCTTCCAGCTCCTGAGCGCCGGGGTTGTCGCTTCCCCGCTCCGATCTCAGCAGCCCGCTGAGCAGGGAGACATCCAGCGTGGCAGAGCTTGTCCACGGGTCCAGCACTACACCATCGATGCCGTCCGTTTCCAGCGCATACTCCATGGCGCTGCGCAGGCTGCGCTCCACCATGGGGCGGGTTGCGCTGGCCTTTTCCGCCTCGGCGTTCTTTACCGAGGTGAACAGCGGCAGATAGTGCCGCTCTTTCCGGGCGTGGAGCAGCCAGGGCGGCAGGCCCTCAGCCCGCTCCTCCGGGATGGGCAGATGCGCCCAGGGGGCGGCCCCGCTCTGGGGGTCCACCGCCGCATCCAGCGGCACCAGTACCTTGGTCTGCAATTCCAGCGCATAGTTCAGGGCGTTCATCAGGCTCCAGAAATGTTCCTCGTTCTGCTCCCGGTACAGCCGCGCCACGGCCTCCTCCACAAACGGGCAGCCTGTGCCCACCGGCCCGTACTGCGGCGCAGTCCGCTTTTTTCCGCTGCCCACCGGCCGGAAGCGCCGACCGCCCATGTTGTATGCCATTTGCCTCACCCTTCTTTTTCATCAATAGGATAAGTATAGCAGGAATCCGCAAATTTCACAATATTTTCCCGCAGGCAGCCGAACGCAAAAACAGCAGGCGGCTGCACATGGCCGTCTGCTGTTCGGTTCACTCTTCTGCCGGTTTTGCCGCATCGTCCAGATAGTCCTCGATGCTGCCGATGCTGTACCGGTTCTCGTTGGCTTCCACGCTCCGTGCACTGGCATCGTAGCAGGCTTCCAGAATGGGCATCACTGGCTGCTGGCCCTCCGGGTCGGTCAGATGTCCGATGGCCCGGGCCTCATAGTAGTTGTCGATGATCTGGTTCACGATCCGTTTGCGGTCACGGAGCGGAGTCTGCAGGTTGGCCAGCTGCTCCTGCCGGATGCCGCAGCTGTTGCTGCCGTGGTCACCGAACAGGATGTAATACTCCTGCTCGATCTCCAGCGGTGCAGCCTGATGCAGATAATAATCCGCCAGTGTCCTCCGCTTCTTTTCGGTGCTGAAGCCCTTGATATCCTCCATGCCGCGCGGAAAGAGTTCCGGATGCCGGATCCACATTTCATAGGGCCCCACCGGCAGGTGCAGAGTATCGAATACATCCAGATAATCCTCCAGCGCAATGCGGATCTCGCCCCGCTCCCATTTCTGAATGGTGCGCTTGTCCCGCCCCAGCATATCCGCAAGCTCCTGCTGGGATCTGCCCGCCACGTTCCGGGCAAAGGCAATGGCTTCCCCGATTCGGTTCCGGTAGTTGGTCATATTCTTTCCCTCCTGACACACACTTGTCCACCAGGCATTCCAACGTCTGGCGACATAAAATACTTTCCTCTGGATAAAAGGATACTGGTTTGTCCCGCCTTCTGTCAAGAGTCGTGAATTCAATCCATTTACGTCAAATTCTTGTAAAATGTGTCAAACATGCCGGACAGCCGCCTTTTTTGCAGCGATTTCGCCGCTCTGTGGGGCAGCCGCTCCCTGTCTTAAACAACGTTCGAGCCATTTTGTCCTTTTTCACCTGCCGGAGGCGGCCGGATGTGTCAGGTACACCACGCCATGCAACGCAAAATATTTTTTGAAAAAAATTCCTCTTCGGCAAGTTTTTCCCAGCGCATCCGTTTCCATACACGCAAAAACCGCCCATAGCCGTCAAAAACAGCCATGGGCGGGTGCTTTTTCTTTATGCCAGTTTATTCAGCCTTACGGCAACGTAGGGATCAGGGAGCTTGAGCTCGTCAGCAAGGTCGGCTTCAGATTCGTACTTCTCCGCCGCCATGCCCACCACAACGCTGCACACGTCAAAGCGTCCGGCAGGCGAAAGGGCCGTAACCTTGGCTTCTCCATCGGCAATGGCGGTCACCACGCCATCCGCATCCACGGTAACGACACCGGGGTTGCTGCTGACCCATGTAATGGGCACGCTGCCGCCGCCCTCCACCGCAACGGTGGCCGTCAGACGTTCCTGGGTACCCACGGTGCGGAGCAGCAGGTCACTCTTGTTCAAGGTCACCTTGCCGATATCCGAAGTCACCGTGACGCTGCACCGCAAAGCCTGGCCGTTGGAGACCATTGCCGTGATGGTGGTGGTGCCCGCCGCCTGAGCCGTGACAAGGCCCTTATCGCTGACTGTGGCAACCTCGGGGTTGCTACTCATCCACTGGTAGACATAGAGGAAGGAGTGGTCGCTGTTGGTCAGCTGGAGCTGATGGGTGGGGTGCAGGTCATTGTACTGCAGCACAAGGCTCAGGCTGGTGGTATCCAGCGTGGGCTTTTTTCTGGCTGCTTCTTCATTTTTGCGGGTCACGGTCACCTTGCAGGCGGCGCGTTCGCCGTGGTCGGAGATGGCGGTGATGATGGCAGTGCCTGCATTGCGGCCCGTCACCTTGCCGTCGCCATCCACCGTGGCAACATTGGAGTTGCTGCTCATCCAGACGATGAAGTAATAATCGCTCTGTCCGCTGGTGTACAGGTAGCCCTTGGGGCGGGGGTCATCATCGGTGATCTCCAGCTCCATCTCGGTCAGCTCCAGTTCCAGCTTGGAGCCGGTTCCGGTCAGGCCTGTCAGCACACCGGGCGCGGCCTGCGCGGGCAAAGGGGCAGCCAGCAGGGCCCCGCTCAGAGCCAGCAGGGCCAGAAGCCGCCCCGCGGTTTGGAATTTCCATTTCATTGGGTCGAACTTCCCTCCTTGTTTCATCCCATGGGATCAAAGGAATGCCGCACACATGGAAAAATTTCGCGTCCATGATTTTTCTCACTACTGATTCATTTTACACGTCCGGCCAATGTGGGTCAAGTTTTTCGCCCAAAGTGCTGTGCTTTCGCACCCGATTTCGTGGACTATACCAGTTTTTCCGGAAAATTTTGTGCAAAAAGAACGCCGCAGTCCCGGCGTGGGAGCTGCGGCGTTCCGGACAGGATCAATAATTGTGCTTTTTCAGCTCAAAGTAGCTCTGGGGATGTGCGCAGACCGGGCACTTCAGGGGAGCCGACTTGCCGATATAGGTGTAGCCGCAGTTCCGGCACTGCCAGACCTGCTGCTCTTCCCGGGCAAAAACCTTGTTGTTCTTCAGGTTCTCGGCCAGCTCACGGTAGCGCTCCTCGTGCTCTTTCTCGATCTGCGCCACCATGGTGAACAGGGCAGCCAGCTGGGTAAAGCCCTCTTCCTTGGCCTCTGCGGCCATCCGGGGGTACATCTCGGTCCACTCGTCGTGCTCGCCGCCGGCTGCCATTTCCAGGCAGGTCATGGTATCGGGGATGGAGCCGCCGTTCAGGGCCTTGAACCACATCTTGGCGTGCTCCTTCTCGTTGGCAGCCGTCTCCTCAAAGATCGCTGCCAGCTGCTCATAGCCCTCCTTCTTGGCCACGCTGGCGAAGAAGGTATACTTGTTGCGGGCCTGGCTCTCGCCTGCAAAGGCTTCCCACAGGTTTTTCTCGGTCTTGGTACCCTTGAGTTCCATATTCATGCTCTCCCTTTGTTTGTGCGGTGTATCATTTCGCCGCCGGTGACCGCCGGGGCGTTCCTTCTGCACTGATTATACCAGAGTTCCGAATTGAAATCAAGAATAATTCCTATTTATTTTGAGAATATTTCTCAGTTATGCTGTTTCAGGGCGCAGACCGCAATGCTCAAAGCGCTCCATGCCGCCTGATACATCAGGACAGCGGCCACCGACAGGGTGCCGATG
This sequence comes from Faecalibacterium sp. Marseille-Q4137, assembly GCF_017377535.1. NCBI lineage: Bacteria > Bacillati > Bacillota > Clostridia > Eubacteriales > Oscillospiraceae > Faecalibacterium > Faecalibacterium sp. Marseille-Q4137. The sequence goes on along the minus strand of NZ_JAFREK010000015.1, from coordinate 20,213 downwards.
CTGCCCGCGTAGGTCAGCAGAACACCGATGACCACCGAGAACCAGACCGAGACCATCTGCACTGTGGTGGCGCTCGTCTCGGCATTCTGGGCCTTTTCCGCCGCGCGCAGGCCGCCGATCAGGCTGGCAAAGCCCTTATCATGCAGCATACAGCAGCGGGCAGTCTCGTCCGGCTGGGCAGGGGTCAGCGCGCTGCACTGCTCCTGATCCAGCAGGGTGATCATCCCCTCGGGCAGATGGTAAGCCTCGGTGATGTGGCGGGCCGTCAGGCTGGGGTCCTCACAGGTGACCAGCAGGCGGATGTTCTCCCGCTGCAGCACCTCCAGACCGCGGGCGGCGTTGCGGCCGCCCACATAGTGGAGCACGAACATGGCGTGCAGGCTGCCGGAAACAGCCAGATACAGGATCTGCAGCGCGCCGTTTTGGGAGTGCTCATCCTCGTACTCCTGCTCAGGCAGGGGCACGCCCTCCCGCTCCATGTACAGCCGGTTGCCGATGAGCACCCGGTTGTTATCGCACCAGGCGGCAAAACCAAGGCCGTGGTGGACCTCCAGATCCTTCACAGGGTACAGGATCTCGGTGCGGTCCTCGATGATCTGACGGAACAGGCCCCGCAGGGTCTCACAGCTGTGGTTGAGAATGCTGGCCGCATAGAGGATGGCACGGTCGATGCGGCCGCCCTTGAAGATGCGGATGTCCTCCAGATTCACGCTGTCGGCGGTAAAGAGCTCGTCGGCATCCACCTGCACGGTGTCCACACCGCCCAGCTCCTCAATGGCAGCCCAACCGGGCACCACGGCACCGGCGGCGGCAGCGGTCTTTTGCAGGCGCAGAGAAGCGATGCCCGCAACCAGGGTGGAGGACAGCGGTGCCCCCATGCAGAGCATGGAGGTCAGGGCTGCGGCCATGCCGTTGGGCCCGCCGCCAAACAGCAGGAACACCAGTCCGCTGAGCACGGCGGCGCCCAGCAGGATCAGGGCCGTCTTGCGGGCGCGGCGCTCACTGGCGCGCTCCCCGAAGCTCTGCTCCACCAGCGCCTCGTCCCACTGGACAGGGCGGCTGAGCAGCACCCATGGATCTTTCTGATCCAGGCTCCGGGCCAGCACCCGGATCAGGTCCTTATCCCGGACGCGGAACGCGCCCTGCAGCCCCTCGGGGGATCGGACGGCAAGGTCGTAGCCGTTTCTGACGGCAGTCAGCAGGACACGGCTGCCCAGCAGGGCCAGGAACAGGCCCAGTGCGGCCACGCCGGAAAGCAGCGTCCAGCTGGAGTTCTGATAGCTCTGGGCGTTGAGCAGGGCGACCGCAGCCTGCACCAGCGCACCGCAGGCGGCCAGCGCCGGCATGGTGTCTGCACTGGGGCGGCCCTTGAGACCCTGCAGACCATCCCGCAGGACAGGCCAACCCACAGCCAGCGCACCGGCCAGAAAGAGCAGGTTGGCGGCATAGAACGCCGCCGGGGCGATCACAGGGTCAAGGGAGGCCACAGGGGCCAGCAGCCCCTCGGCAACAAGGCCAAAGTGGAGCAGCACCACGGCAAGGATGCCCTCCAGCACACACCGCAGCGTCAGCTCCGCGCCCATCCGGCGGAGCTTCTCCCCCACCTGCTCGGGCGTTTCCGGCTCGGCTTCTTCTTCAGGCTTCTCCTCAGCCTCCGGCGCGGCAGGGGCCGCTTCCCCAGCGGGCTGGGCCGGGGCCTCCTCTGCCGGGGCGGCAGGCCGGGCGGGTGCTTCGTCCTCTTCCAGCCCCATCAGCGGCAGGCTCATGCTGTCGTCCTTGCTGGGGGCCTCGGTGCGGGTAGGGGCCTGCGGCTCGTTCTCGTCCGCGCCCTTGCCAAAGAACTGGAAAGCCGTTTCCGGTTCCGGCTCAACCTCTGGCGCGGCTTCCGGGGCAGACTTCGCCTGCTTTACCGACTGATCCTCGGCAAACACCATGGGGATTGCCGGGCCCTCAGGCGCTGCGGGAGCTTCCGGCTCCACGGCCAGCACCTCTTCGGGGGCATCCTGCACCTCCTCCACCGGGGCGGGCTTGGGGGTGCCATAGAGCATGGCCTTGAGTTCGGCCATCTCTGCATCCTCCTGCTGCTCCTGCGGGGTCAGGGGTTCCCGGCGGCGGGGCGGCTCCGGCTTTTTCTCGGGCTGGGGTGCGGGCCGGGGTTCCGGCTTCGGCGCTGCGGGGGCTTCCGGCGCGGTGGGCAGAGCCACAGGCTCTGCTTCCTCCAGCTCTCCGGGCTCCAATGCCAGCTCCAGGCCGGCCTCGGCTTCTTCCTCATGGCCCAGCACGATCTCACCCGTGGGCGGCAGCTCATTCTGCACGGCCGGGGCGGCGGCAGGCTCTTCTTGGGCCTTTTCGCGGTGAAAGAGTTTGCCCAGCAGGCTGCCGGTATTCTCCTTTTCCTCATCGCGGCGCTTCATCTCTTCGGGCACCTGTGCCACGCTGGTGCTGAAAAACGTGCGGAACTTCTCGTTCTGCGCATCGATCTCTTCCTGTGTCAGCTCTTTGCGCTTATCATCCTTTGGCATCCTAGTCCCTCCCTGTTCTGGTCACGGCGGTCTGGCCGCTGTTTCTTACTCTGCGGCGCGCTGGCTCTGGATCTCGTACAGGATGATGCCAGCCGCCACCGAAACATTGAAGCTGTCCACACCGGTACCCTGAGCAGCCATATCCAGCCGCACCACACCATCGCAGAGCTTTTTCACCAGCTGGGATACACCGCTGCCCTCGCTGCCCAGCACCAGTGCGATGGGGCCGGTCAGGTTGTTCTTGCGCAGGGGCACACCGTCCATATCGGCACAGTAGACGAACACCCCCTGATCCTTCAGGCGGCGGATGGTCTCACCGATGTTGGCCACGCGGGCCACAGGCAGGCGCTCGGCCGCACCGGCGCTGGACTTGATAACGGTGGGGGTCACGGACGCGCCGCCCCGCTTGGGGATGACGATGCCGTGGGCTCCGCACAGCAGAGCAGAGCGCATCACCGCGCCCAGATTGTGGGGGTCCTCGATGCCGTCACTCAGCACCAGGAAAGGGGGCTCCCCCTTCTCTCTGGCAACGTTCAGCAGGTCCTCCACGGTCACATATTCGATCTCGCTGGCAAAGGCAGCCACGCCCTGGTGGCTCTCGGTGCCGGTCATCAGGCGCAGCTTGTTGGGATGCACCCGCTTGACCGTGGCCCCGGCCTCCTTGGCCATGGCGGTATAGTAAGCTGCCACAGCGGGGGCCATGCCCTCCGCGATCAGCACGGTATCCACGCCGGAACCGCTCTTGAGCAGCTCGGTCACGGGGTTTTTGCCGTAGACCAGGCTCTCATTCTTGGGCTGCTCCTCCGTGCTGCTGCGGCGGGGGCGGCGCGGCATTTTCTGTTCGTCCATTGATGTGTTCTCCTTCCATTCTATGGCAAGGCGGGCCGTTTGAGCCGCGCCATGGTTTCGTTCTGTTTCAGTTTTACTATATTTTGACACTGATACATTCTAAAGTATAGCATACCCCGGCATTCTTCGCAATGTTTGCCGAAGGCAAAAGTTTCCCACATTCAGCAGGCTATACAACCGGTAATTCGGCTCAAATTTTTCCACATGTTGAAAATCCGGTGGAAAATGTTCAAAAATCAAGTTTGTACGCCCACTTTCCGGGTGGAATTCCACAGTTTCCACCGAGTTTTCAACCTCTCAGGTTCGACACGCAAACTTTCCGCCGTACTTTTTGTAAAATTCAAGTCGGAATTATGACAATTTTTTGAAGGGAGATCCAGTGGTTTTTGCCAGAATCTCCAACATCAAAATGCCCAATGTGAATTTGTGTTGAAAACGCCGCGGGAACCGCCTTGATTTTATCCTGTAATTGGGGTATACTACCCTTAGGTTCGTTAAAGGATGCGCAATCTTGTATCCAAAACGGCTTTTTCACCCCAAAATGATTTTGCGGAGGTAATGAATAATGTTGGTAAATGCAACCGAAATGCTGATCAAGGCACGCGATGGCCACTACGGTGTGCCTCAGTTCAACATCAACAATCTGGAGTGGACCAAGGCAGTCCTGACCGCCTGCGAGGAAATGAAGAGCCCCGTTATCCTGGGTGTCTCTGAGGGCGCAGGCAAATACATGACCGGCTTCAAGACCGTTGCCGCCATGGTCAGCTCCATGGTGGAGACCATGGGCATCACCGTTCCCGTTGCCCTGCACCTGGACCACGGCACCTACGAAGGCTGCAAGGCCTGCGTTGAGGCTGGCTTCTCCTCCATCATGTTCGACGGCAGCCACTACTCCATCGAGGAGAACGTGGAAAAGACCAAGGAGCTGGTCGCTCTGGCACACTCCAAGGGCCTGAGCATCGAGGCCGAGGTCGGCTCCATCGGCGGCGTTGAGGACGGCGTTGTGGGCGCTGGCGAGATCGCAGACCCCGCCGAGTGCGCAAAGATCACCGATCTGGGCATCGACTTCCTGGCTGCCGGCATCGGCAACATCCACGGCGTTTACCCCGCCAACTGGAAGGGCCTGGACTTTGAGGCTCTGGACCGCATCCACAAGGCTACCAACAACATTCCTCTGGTCCTGCACGGCGGCACCGGCATCCCCGACGAGATGATCCAGAAGGCCATCAGCCTGGGCGTTTCCAAGATCAACATCAACACCGAGTGCCAGCTGGTCTTTGCTGAGGCCACCCGCAAGTACATCGAGGCTGGCAAGGATCAGCAGGGCAAGGGCTTCGACCCCCGCAAGCTGCTGGCTCCCGGCGCTCAGGCCATCATCGACAAGTGCAAGGAAAAGATCGAGCTGTTCGGCTGCGCAGGCAAGGCCTGAGCCGAAGCGCATCTCCTGAGCACATTCCCGCCCCATAAATGATACTGCCCCGCTGTTCTGTGCATCACAAAACAGCGGGGCATTTTTTTGTAAGCCAGTCCGCAAAAAAGGGGGCTGCTGCACCGGTTTTTCCCGTGTGCCGCAGCCCCTCTTCTTTACTGGTTCAATTTTGCAAACGCTTCCCGCACATCGCCGGAGAAGTAGAGCGTGCCCAGCGCGCACACGGGGCCGGTGCCCCCAAGGGCGACCGCCCGGGCCACACCGGCTTCAATGGTGGAAGCGGGCTCGGCCCTGCCGCCCCGGGCGCGGATCTGTTCGGCCAGCGTCTCGGCGGACATGGCGCGGGGGGTATGGGCCGCTACGGTGACGAACTGCCCGGCCAGCGGCAGGAGCAGTGCCAGCATCTCATCCACATCCTTGTCCGCCATGATGCTGAGCAGGAACACAAACTTCTGCCCCGGAAAGCGGTCCCGCAGGCTCTGCACGGTGGCCCGCATTCCGTGGGCGTTGTGGCTGCCATCCAGCAAAAAGACGGGCGAATGCCGCAGCAGCTCGAACCGGCCCGGCCAGCGCACCTGTTCCAGACCAGCACGGATGGCGCTATCCGGGATGTTCCAGCCCCGGCTGCGCAGCACCCGCAGGGCCGTAATGGCCGTGGCGGCGTTCCGGGGCTGATAGCTGCCGATCAGGGGCAGGCGGATGCCGTTCAGGCCGTCAAAATCAAAGGTGACAGCATCCAGATCCCCGTCCTCGATGGTCAACCTGCTGAGATCCACCACGGTCAGCGGCGCGTGCCGCTCTGCCGCCGCACGGGCGATGACGGCATCGGCCTCGGGCACACCGCCATAGCTCACCACCGGACTGCCCGGCTTGATGATGCCCGCCTTGGCCGACGCGATATCGGCCAGGGTGGGGCCCAGCTCCTTCACATGATCCATGCCCAGCGCCGTGATGACCGCGCACTCCGGCGGGTCGATGACGTTGGTGGAATCCAGCGTGCCGCCCAGGCCCACCTCCAGCACCACGATGTCGCATTTCGTCTCAGCGAACCAGAGCATCCCCAATGCCGTGATGATCTCGAACTCGGTGGGGATATCGGTCATGGCATCGGCAGCGGGCTTCACACGCTCCACCAGCCGCACCAGCGCCTCGTCCGGGATCTGTTGGCCGTTTACCTGAATGCGCTCGTTGAATCGGTTGATAAAGGGCGAGGTATACAGGCCCACCCGGTAACCCGCCGCCTGCAGGCAGGAGGCCAGCATGGCCGCCGTGCTGCCCTTGCCGTTGGTGCCCGCCACATGGATGAATTTCAGCTGCTTGTGCGGGTTCCCCAGTGCGGCCAGCAGGGTCCGGGTGCGGGTCAGGCCCGGCTTGTGCCCCGCCCACTGGACGGCGTGGATATAGTTCAGTGCTTCCTCGTAGTTCATTGTGCAATGCCTCGGATCGTTTTGTTTTCCAGCAGCAGGCGCACCAGCACGGTGTTCACCGCCGCCAGGACCAGCGCGTTGGGAATGCGGGTCACCAGCACGCTCCACGGATAGTTATAGAAGAGGTGGAGTGCCAGCGAGTTGATGACAATGGAGCCCACCGCATGGCCGGCAAACACGCTGATCTGGGTGCGCAGGCCCAGCCGCAGGTTGGGCAGGACGCGCCAGAGAAGGCCCGCCGTCAGGCCGATGGAGCCTGCTCCCAGCGTGATCAGCGGATTGATGGCGTAGCCGGAAAGGGTGCCGCCGATCATATCGGCCACCGCACCCACGGCAAAGCCCTCCACCGGCCCGAACAGCACACCGGCCAGCAGGGTGGGCAGGCTGCCCAGGTTGAACCGGACAAAGCCGGTGGAAATGCTCAGCACCCGGGCAAACACGATGCTCATGGCAGTGAGCAGGGCCAGCATGGTGAGCTTGCGGACGGAATTTCTGGAATGGTTCATATCAATTGTCCTCCCCTGTTTCGGGAACCGCGGGGCGGGCAATGCAAAACGCCCTCCCCTGTGACAAACCGCACAAAGGAGGGCGTGATTCAACGGTTCACATCCAGACGGGGCCGCAGACGGCCCCGTCTGCACCCAAGTCCATGCAGCAGCGGGATGCAGGCCATGCACCGCGGGTCTTACCTTCGTCCGCAGCACAACTCCCCGTTGATGCGGCACTTAACGCGCATGGCCTTACTCTGTTGATGGTCTTATTATATGCCTTTTTCCGGCCCATTGCAACCACAACTCCCATCATCTTTCCCAATTCGCGGGGCAGATTTTTGGCGGGGTGCACAATTCCGGCCTACGCAAAAAGCCCTCCGGTGCGTCTCGTCCCGGAGGGCTTTGGGGTACAAAAGTTCTGGTCAATTACTGCACATCGGTCAGCTCAGCCAGCTTGTGGAAGATCTCGGTGTTGTCATACACGCCGCGGAACTTGTCTGCACCCTGACCACGGGCGTAGAGGTTCACCATGGCACCGGTGTGGGCGTAGGTGGTATGATCCACACCGGACTTGTGGTTGATGGTGTGGCAGATGGCCATGCTGAAGGGGATGTAGGTGCCGTACAGCTCATAATCCTGCTGGCTCATCTTGCTCTGGCTGGAAGAGCCGACCTTGAGGGTGCGCTCGTAAGCGGTGCGCAGGTTCTCCACCTCGTAGTCGGTCAGCAGCAGCTTGCCTGCGTTGGCGGCATCGGGGTCGGTGGGCAGGGTCAGGCCGAAGTTTGCCTTCACATCCTGCATGGCAGTCTCGAAAGGAGTCTGATCCCTCACGTAGTTGTTCACATAGGTAGAATCGAACTTTGCGTAGGACATCTTCTGGTGGGCCAGGTTGGTCAGGAAGGTGTCGTAGTTGGTGGTCTTGTAGCCAATGCCCAGGCCGCCGGTCTCGTGGTCAGCGGTCACCAGGATCAGGGTATCATCGGGGTGCTGGGCATAGAACTCCACAGCGGCCTGCACCGCATTGTGCATCTCGATCACATCATGGATAGAGGCAGCGGCATCGTTGGCGTGGCAGGCCCAGTCGATCTTGCCGGACTCCACCATCATAAAGAAGCCGTTGCTGTTGTCCAGCAGCTCAATGCCCTTGCGGACATAGTCGGTCAGCTGCCACTCTCCCGGAGCGGCATCCATGGCGTAGTTCATGGCCTTGCCGTCGGCCAGATTCTCGGCAATGATCAGGGTCTTGCCTGCCCCGGCCTTCAGGGCAGCAGCACCGGCCTGGGTGGTGACAACATTGTAACCGGCCTGTGCAGCCACCTCGTGGTTGTTGGGGCCGGTGCCATCGCCGTTCACCTTCTGGAACTCGCCGCCTGCGAAATACTCAAAGCCGGAGTTTGCCAACTCCACGCCGATCTGATAGTAGTTCTTGCGGGTCTTCTGGTGTGCATAGAAGGCAGCAGGGGTGGCATGGTCAATATTCACCGTGGAAACGATGCCAACCTTGTAGCCCTTCTGCTTGTGGAGCTTCTCCGCAATGGTCTCATAGGGCACATCACGGGTCCAGGGGCACATATTGATGACACCGCTCTCGGTCTTTTTGCCGGAAGCGATGGAGGTGGCGGTGGAAGCGGAGTCCGGGCAGAAGGAGGTGCTGTCGTAGGTGGTCACGCTGCCCACCTCCGGGAACTGGGTAAAGCTCAGCTCTGCCTCGGTGATGGCACCGTTGTTGGTGACAGTGCCCTGATAGAACCGGGCAGACTGGATCTGGGCAGTGCCCATGCCATCACCGATGAACAGGAAGATGTACTTGGGCTTCTTCTGGAACAGGCCAAAGCAGTTCTCCTCGTCAGCTGCGGTGGAAGCAGCCGGAGCGGCGGCGTTTGCAGCCACGGGGGCAGCAGTCATCAGACCGGCGGCAGATGCCACAGCACCCACTTTCAGGAAACTGCGGCGGGACATTTTATGTTCTTTCATACGATAATTCCTCTCTTATCCTGAGCCCTCCCGGGCCCTGTTGCAATGTATCTTGGGAACGGTTCTATTGTACCCATTCGGAGAAAGAGGGGAAACCATGGTAAGGCAAATCTTAGGTAAACCTTGGGCAATGAAAAACAGGCATTGGTAAAAAACAGGTGGTCTTTGTAAAATCGGATTGTTCCTGCCCGAGGGCACTTTTATTCCGTCAGGATTCGCCCCGGATCGGTTGCATCCGATGGGCAAATCGTGTATACTGTAACCCGATTTTTATTTGCGGAGGGAGGGGTGCACATGTCCGTTTTGTGTCTGGGCGAAGTCTGGCTGGAGCTGAACGCCGCCACGGCTCCGGAGCTGACGGAGACATTCCGGGCGCAGACCGGCGGCTGGGGTGCAGGCTTCTGCCGCCAGTACGCCGCATTGGGCGGGCAGGCGGCTCTGCTGGCCCAGCTGGGAGCCGACCCCTTTGGCCGCAAGCTGGCGGCCCGGCTTGCCCGGGATGGTGTGGATTGCTCCCTGCTCTGCTTCACGGATGCCTTCCCCACGCCGGTGGTGTTCACAGGAGCAGACACCGCTCTGCCCTACCGTGCCCACACCGCCGGGCTGGCCCTTGGGCCGGAACAGCTGGAGGCCGCCCCGTTCCGGGGAGCCTCTGCCTTCTGCTTTTCCTCCGCCGGGCTGGTGGACAGCCCCCTGCGGCTGGCCCACCTCGAGGCCCTTGCCGCCGCCCGGGATGCCGGGGCGCTCTGCTGCTATCTTCCCCGGCTGGCGCAGGCCGCGCCCTACTGGCCGCAGCGGGAGGCCCTGTGCCAGACCGCCCTGCAGTTTCTTGACCGGGCAGACGTTCTCTTTTTAGAGGAGAGCGACCTGCCCCTCCTCTTCGGCTCCCGGGAGCTGCGCACAGCCCTGTTTGCCCTGTTCACCGGCCATGTGCAGCTGATCTTTTTCTACAAAAAGGACAGGATTCTTGCCTTTACACGCAGTGTTATGGCTTCTGCCGCAAAAAAAGACCAGAGCCCCGCTCTGGTCTTGTATCGGATGGAACAAATGGGAATTCATGTAATCGATTTGCCACGGTTAAGGGAGCATGTACTAGGACAGTTACTGAGTAACGATGCAAACACAACGGAATGCCAAGGGCTCCCCTACTAGGGGAGCTGGCGAGCGAAGCGAGACTGAGAGGTTTAATCCGTAACCAAACAAAAACAGCCAGCGCCGTGGAAAGGAGGAGAAAGCGGCGCTGGCTGTGTATGAGAACTCCCAAACATTTGCGGCTGTCAGGAGATGGTTGGTAGTCTGTCCGCTGCCTTGGCTATTGCCTCGCATCAGCAGGGGACAGTGTTTTTTAAAGGGGCCGCGCCGCCCGGTTTCTGCCGGAGATGCGCGGTTTTCATTGCCTGCATGGCATCTTGGGAGGATGTTTTTCTGTTCCTCCCTGACTGCACCCTTATTGTACAGGATAAAAATGGAGTTTCTTTGTGAGGAATTTGAACAAATTGAAAATAAACGGAGCCGCTGCACATCATTTTGTACAGCGGCTCCGTTTTTTACGATTTTTCTTTAATTTTCAGCCAGATTACCGGTGTAGAGCTGGTAATACTTGCCCTTCTTGGCGATCAGCTCGTCGTGGCTGCCGCGCTCGATGATGCGGCCCTGCTCCAGAACCACGATGCAGTCTGCATTGCGGACGGTAGACAGGCGGTGGGCAATGACAAAGCTGGTGCGGCCATACATCAGGCCGTCCATGCCCCGCTGGACCAGCGCCTCGGTGCGGGTATCAATGGAGGAGGTCGCCTCGTCCAGGATCAGCACCGGGGGATCGGCAACCGCGGCGCGGGCAATGGCCAGCAGCTGGCGCTGCCCCTGCGACAGGTTTGCACCGTCGTTGGTCAGCATGGTGTTGTAGCCATCAGGCAGACGCTTGACAAAGCCATCGGCATTGGCCAGCTTTGCGGCGGCAATGCACTCCTCATCGGTGGCATCCAGACGGCCATAGCGGATGTTCTCCATGACCGTGCCGGTGAACAAGTGGGTATCCTGCAGAACGATGCCCAGAGAGCGGCGCAGGTCGTCCTTTTTGATCTTGCGGATGTTGATGCCATCATACCGGATCTTACCGTCTGCGATATCGTAGAAGCGGTTGATCAGGTTGGTGATGGTCGTTTTGCCGGCACCGGTGGAGCCGACAAAGGCGATCTTCTGGCCCGGGCGGCCATAGAGGTTGATCCCGTGCAGAACGGTCTTTTCCGGCACATAGCCAAAATCGACATCGGTAAAGGTGATGTCACCCGCCAGCTTGTGGTAGGTGGTGGTGCCGTCGTGGTGGGGATGCTTCCAGGCCCAGATGCCGGTGCGCTCGGTGGTCTCCACCAGCTCGTCATCCTTGCCATACTTGACGTTGACCAGGGTGACATAGCCCTCGTCGGCCTCGCTGGTCTCGTCCATCATCTTGAAGATACGCTCCGCACCGGCCAGTGCCATGATCACGCTGTTGGCCTGCATGGACACCTGGCTGATGGGCATATTGAAGCCCTTATTCAGGCTCAGGAAGGCCATCACGGTGCCCAGGGTCATGCCGCCGACATTGCCAACGGCCATGGCCGCGCCTGCCAGAGCACAGACTGCATAGCTGGTATTGCCCAGCTGTGCGGTAACGGGCATGATGATGTTGGCGTAGCTGTTGGCCTGCTCGGCGCTTTCCTTCAGTTTATCGTTCAGCTGCCGGAAGCCATCCAGAGCCTTCTGCTCGTGGGTGAACACCTTGACGACCTTCTGGCCCTCCATCATCTCTTCGATGTAGCCGTTCACCTTGCCCAGATCCTTCTGCTGGGCCACAAAGTACTTGCCGCTCATGGAAGTGATCTTCTTGGAGCAGAACAGCATCAGGGCCACCATCAGCATGGTGACAACGGTGAGCTGCCAGCTCATCAGGCACATGCTGGTGAACACGGACACGATGGTGATGGCGCTGGACACCAGCTGGGGGATGCTCTGGCTGATCATCTGGCGCAGGGTGTCCACATCGTTGGTGTACACCGACATGATGTCGCCGTGGGGGTGGGAGTCAAAATACCGGATGGGCAGGCTTTCCATGTGGGTGAAAAGCTGGACGCGCAGGTTGCGCAGGGTGCCCTGGGTCACGTTGACCATGATACGGGCGTTGAGCCATGCGGCCAGCACGCCGATAGCGTAGATGCAGCCGATGCGCACCAGTGCGCCTGCCAGCGGGCCGAAGTCCGGCGTGGCCTGCTTGGTCATGGGGACGATGTAATCATCGATCAGGGTCTTGAGGAAGAGGCTTGCCTGCACATTTGCCAGCGCGCTGACGATGATGCAGACCAGCACAAGGATGCAGTGGGGCAGATAGTGCTTGAACACCTCATCCATGATCCGCTTGAGCAGCTTGCCCGGGTTCTCGACCTTCGGCTTGGGGCCGCCCACCCCACGGGGGCTGGGGCCCTTTACTTCTTTCACCTGTGCCATTACTGCTCACCTCCCTGCTTGTCAAAATCGCCGCCGCCCTGGGTCTGGCTGTTGTAAACTTCCTGATAGATCTTGTTTGTCTTGAGCAGCTCCTCGTGGGTGCCCAGACCGTTGATCTGGCCGTTGTCCAGCACCAGGATGCGGTCTGCATCCTGCACGGAGGAGATGCGCTGTGCAATGATGATCTTGGTGGTGCCGGGGATCTCCTCCCGGAAGGCCTTGCGGATCTTGGCATCGGTGGCGGTATCCACGGCGCTGGTGCTGTCGTCCAGGATCAGCACCTTGGGCTTGCGCAGAAGCGCGCGGGCAATGGTCAGGCGCTGCTTCTGGCCGCCGGACACGTTGGAGCCGCCCTGCTCGATCCAGGTATTGTACTTGTCGGGGAAGCGCTCGATGAACTCATCGGCGCAGGCCAGCTTGGCCACCCGGATGCACTCTTCCTCGCTGGCGTTCTCATCGCCCCAGCGCAGGTTGTCGAGGATGGTGCCGCTGAACAGAACGTTCTTCTGCAGCACCATGGAGACCTCCCGGCGGAGGACATCCAGGCTGTAATCCTTAACGTCCACGCCGCCCACCTTGACAGAGCCGGTCTCGGCATCATACAGGCGGGGGATCAGCTGCACCAGGCTGGATTTTGCACTGCCGGTGCCGCCGATGATGCCCAGCGTCTCGCCCGGCCGGATGGTAAAGGTGATATCGTTCAGCACCGGCTGACCGCTGCCGTGCTTATACTTGAAGGTCACGTGGTCAAACTCAATGCTGCCGTCTGCCACCTGCTGCACCGGTGCCTTGGGGGCGGGCAGGTCGGTGGTCTCGTCCAGCACCTCCACGATACGGCGGGCGGAAGCGGCGGACATGGCGATCATCACAAAAGCCATGCTCAGCATCATCAGGGCCATCAGGATGTTCATAATGTAACCGAACAGGGCGTTCAGCTGGCCGGTGGTGATCGCACCGTTCAGGACGTAATGTGCGCCGAACCAGCTCAGGGCGATGTTGCAGCCGTACACAGAGACCAGCATGGCGGGATTGTTGAAGCTCAGACGGCTCTCGGCGTGGACGAACTGCTTGTACAGGCTCTCGCAGGCCTTGGTGTACTTCTCGTTCTCAAAGTGCTCCCGGACAAAGCTCTTGACCACGCGGATGGCCGAGACATTTTCCTGCACGGAGGCGTTCAGGTTATCGTAGTTCTTGAACACCTTATCAAAGATGCCGAAGGTGGGAACCATAATGCCTGCCAGCACTGCCACCAGGAACACGATCGCCACCAGGAACACCATGGTCAGCGAGCGGCTGATCATGGAGGCCATGATGAGCGCGAAAACCAGATGGACGGGGGCACGCACACACATGCGCTCGATCATCTGGAACGCGTTCTGCAGGTTGGTCACGTCGGTGGTCATACGGGTGACCAGACCAGCCGTGGAGTACTTGTCGATGTTGGAGAACGAGAAATGCTGGATGTTCTCATACATCGCATCGCGCAGGTTGCCTGCAAAGCCGGTGGATGCCGTGGCGGCAAACCTGCCGGCCAGCACGCCCAGCAGCAGGGCAATGGCCGCCACCAGGAAGGTGAGCAGGCCGTACTTGACAACGGCGTTCATATCGCCCTTTTCAATGCCCTGGTCAATGATAAAGGCCATGATGGTGGGCAGCAGCACATCCATGATGGCTTCCAGAGCAGATAGGATCGGTGTCAGGATCGCGGCGCGCTTGTACTCGCCCAGATGTGACACAAGTTTTTTGATCATCTGTTGTAATCCTCCTGAAGTTTATTTGCAGGGGTCATTCCAGCCCCTTGCGCAGCTTGTTCAATAACCGCAGAAGCTCTGCGTTTTCCTCTTCCGTCAGCAATCCGGCCACAAACTCATCGGTCTGGTGCAGGGAGAGTATCGTCTTTTCATGGACGCGGCCCCCCTCTTCCGTCAGGATCAGCCGTTTGAGCCGGGCATCCTGCGGCACGCTCTGGCGCTCGATGTAGCCCTTGCGCTCCATCAGCTGCAGGATGTTCGTCACGGTCGAGCGTGTGATGGAGAACTCCCGTTCGATATCGCGCTGGTACACGGGCTCGTTCTTGTGCCAGTAGAGGTAGCTCATGATCCAGTCGTGCATGGGGGTCACGTTGTCCACGTTGTTCTCCCGGTGGAACTGGTTGATCTTGCGGAAGATCAGGTTGTTCACCCGGCGCACCTGTGCCGGGATGACCTGCGGCGGCTCCCATGGGGGGTTGCAGCAGGGTTGTTTGTTGCTTTCATCGTGCATAATGGTTTCCCTTTTGAATTGTTTGTGGCAGGATTGTTTTCTTTAGAACTGTTTGATGCCGTACAATATCATAACGCACGATTCGATCATTGTCAATAGGAGACGCAAAATAAAATCCAGAAGCGCCCCACCGAACGGCAGGGCGCTTCCACTGGGCGCTGATTTTGCTTCTGCTGGCTCAACAGCCCTTGCTTTCTGACCAGAATATGCTTTAATAAAAGCAACTATGGGCGCTGCGCCCCCGAATACTGCAAGGAGAATCCTATGGAACAACGGAACACCCGCCTGCGGAACGCGGGCTTCGTTACCTTCTTTTTCAGCGGCATCTGCACCATTTCCAGCGGTGTGGTGGTCAGCCTGCTACAGGAGGAATACGGCTTTGCCTACGGCATGACCGGCACCCTGCTCAGCCTGCTGAGCATCGGCAACCTGCTGGCGGGCCTGCTGGCCGGTGCGCTGGTGGGAAAAATGGGCATGAAGCCAAGCGTCCTGCTGCTGACCATCGGCTATGCGGTGGGCTACGGCCTGATGGGCCTGACCGGCCTGCCCATTCTGCTGGCGCTGGCCTTCTTCATTGTGGGCATTGCCAAGGGCAGTGTCCTGAACACCTGCACCATCCTTGTCAGCGGCAACTCTGCAGACCGCACCCGGGGCATGAACACCATGCACGCCTGCTACGCCTGCGGTGCCCTGCTCTGCCCCTTTCTGATCTCTGCCGCGGCCAGGGTCAGCACCACGCTGGCCGTGCTGGCGCTGGCAGCGCTGGGTCTGGTGCTCTGGCTGGTATACCTGTTCACCCCCATGGCAGGCCGCGCCAAGGCCAAAGAAGCTGTCACCGATTGGAGCTTTTTGCGCTCCTCCCGCTTCTGGCTGCTCACCGGCCTGCTGTTCTGCCAGAACGCCGCCGAGCAGAGCGTTGTGGGCTGGATGGTCACCTACTTCAAGGACAGCGGCATCATTGCAGGCACGCTGGCGGCCTATACCGTCACCGTGATGTGGGGTGCCACCCTGATCGGCCGCCTGCTCATCGCCTTTGTGTTCCCGCTCCGGCAGCCCCGCAAGGCCATGGTGTTTATGGCGGTTTTCTGCACAGCCTTCTACTTTGCCATGATGCAGACCCACAGCCAGCTGCCTGCCATCCTGCTGCTGTTTGCCTTTGCCTTCTCCATGGCCGGTATGAACCCCACCGCCGTGGCCAGCGCCGGTAAAATGACCACCGTGACCAGCATGGGCATCATGCTGCCGGTGGCATCCAGCGGCGCGATCCTGATGCCCTGGGTCATCGGCAAGGTAGCTGAAAGCGCCGGTCTTGCTGTTGGTATGGCAACCAACATCGTGCCCTGTGTGGGGCTGATCGTCTTTGCAATTCTGGTGTCCAGAATGCGGGAGGAGTAAACCTCTCCTGGCAGGAGAGGCAAGCAGCAGGCGACTGAGCGGTTCATCCCCTCGCCTTTGCGCTGAACTCACACCCACAGTAATCCTGACGGTAAAGCCCGTACTCCTCCGAGAGCTGGAGAGAGCGCAGGTAGCCGTTCTGCTTTTTGAAATCCGAGGGCAGGTGCCTGATGCCGAATTCGGCTTCAAGCTCCTGCCCGATTTGATTGATGCGGGCAGCATCCTTGTGGGGGCTGATGGAGAGCGTGGTGGTGAACCAATCAAAGCCGTGCTCCTTTGCGTACTGTGCCGCCCGGCGCATCCGCAAACGGTAGCAGACGGTGCACCGCCCGCCCCGCTCCGGCTCGTTTTCCAGCCCCTGCACAGCCGTATAGAACTCCTGCGGGTCGTAGTGGTCCTCGATGACCGTGACCCCCAGCGGGTGCGCCTGCGCCACGAACTTTTTCAGCTCCTCGCCCCGGCGGTAGTATTCTTCGGCAGGCCAGGTGTTGGGGTTATAGTAAAGCACCGTGATCTCAAAATACCGGCACAGCTTTTCCAGCACGGCGCTGGAACAGGGCCCGCAGCAGGCATGGAGCAGCAGCTTTGGCCGCTGCGGCCCCAGCGTTTTCAACACTTCGTCCATCTGCTGTGCAAAATTCAACTGTTTTGACATCGGTTTCATCCTTTGTTATACTTGCTTTGATTCAAATAGCTCCCTCCTGCTGCCTCGCCAAAAGAGCCGCAGCTGCCGGAAGGGGCATCCCGGTCATATTATATCACATTTTATCTAATAGGAGAACTGCGATGACAAACGAGAAGATCGCCCGCATCAACGAGCTGGCAAAAAAGAGCAAGACCACCGGCCTGACCGATGCCGAAAAGGCAGAGCAGCAGGCCCTGCGGCAGGAGTATGTTGCGGACGTAAAGGCCAGCCTGCGCGCCCAGCTGAACAACACCTCGATCAAAGAGCCGGATGGCACGGTCCACAAGCTGGGGAAGAAGAACTAAAGCAGCATCACGAAGAGGAGCGCCTGGCGGATAATTGAGAGAAAAGTGTTTCTTCCCTCTTTTTTTGTTCCGCGTTTCGTGCTATACTATAATTGTATTGTTGCGGACATTTCCGCGGGCGGTACAGATTCCCAAGGTGGCGTATCCCGGGCAAGGTGCACGGAAAAGGCTGTCTTTTGAAAAAATGATAAAGAGGTCATTTATTATGCTTACTGCAATTACGGGTATCAACTGGGGCGATGAGGGCAAGGGCCGCATGGTCGATCTGATCAGCCAGGAGTATGACATCGTTGCACGGTATCAGGGCGGCAACAACGCAGGCCACACCGTGAAGAACGAGCGCGGCAAGTTCGTGCTGAACCTGCTGCCCTCCGGCATCCTGCGCCCCAACGTTGTCTGCGTGATGGGCAACGGTATGGTCATCGACCCGCACCATCTGGACGGCGAGATCAACAATCTGCGGGAGCAGGGCATTTCCATCACCCCCGATAACCTGAAGATCTCCGACCGGGCCACCATCACCATGCCCTACCATGTCGATCAGGACGGCCTGGAAGAGGCCCGCCTGGCCAAGACCGGCGCACAGTTCGGCTCCACCAAGCGCGGCATCGCCTACACTTACGGCGACAAGTACATGAAGAAGACCCTGCGCATGGGCGACCTGCTCCACCTGGACGACAGCGTGAAGAAGCGCCTGGTGACCATGGTGGATTCCAAGAACCTGGTGATGGAGGGCAGCTACCACTCCGCTCCCATCAGCGTGGACGAGATGTGGGCATGGCTGGAGAAGTATGCCGCCATCTTCAAGGATTACATCTGCGACGTGGGCCAGTATCTGGCTGACGCAGATGCCGCCGGCAAGAAGGTGCTGTTCGAGGCCCAGCTGGGCGCTCTGCGCGACATCGACTTCGGCATCTACCCCTACACCACCTCCTCCAACGTCATCGGCGCTTACGCCCCCATCGGCGCAGGCATCCCGGGCCATAAGCTGACCAACAGCATCGGCGTGATGAAGGCTTACTCCTCCTGCGTGGGCGACGGCCCCTTTGTCACTGAGCTGGCCATGACCGAGGAAGAGAAGCACGCCCTGCGTGAGGCTGGCCACGAGTACGGTGCAGCCACCGGCCGTCCCCGCCGTGTTGGCCCCATCGACCTGGTGGCAAGCCACTACGGCGTGTTCTGCCAGGGCTGCGATGAGGTTGCCCTGACCCTGCTGGACGTGCTGGACTACATGGAGAAGATCCCCATGGTCACCGGCTACAAGCTGACCGACGGCACCATCACCAAGCGCTTCCCCATGGGCATGGCTCTGGACACCGCACAGCCCGTGGTGGAGTATCTGCCCGGCTGGCACTGCGATATCACTGCCGCCCGCAAGTGGGAGGATCTGCCCCAGGAAGCCCGCGATTACGTTGAGTATCTGGAAAAGGCTATTGGCTGCAAGATCACCTACATCTCCGTGGGTGCCGAGCGTGAGGCCTACATCCACCACAACGTCTGATCCGCGCCACAGAACCCGCCGCATTGAAAAGGAAGCGTGACTATGTTTGATATCATCACGGACAGCGCCTGCGACCTGACCCCTGAGACGGCCGCAACACTGAATATTGAGATCATCCCCTTCTATGTCTCGCTGGACGGTGAGCACTACCGCAAGGAAGGCAAGGAGATCGCCGTGCGCGATTTCTACCAGTTCATGGTAGATAACCCCTCGGCCTACCCCAAGACCAGCCTGCCTTCTCTGGAGGATTTTGAGACCGCCTTCCGGGCCCATGCCGAGGCGGGCCGCCCGGTGCTCTGCATCTGCTTTACCAGCAAGATGAGCGGCTGCGTGGGCAGCGCCCGCAACGCCCGGGAGCTGGTGCTGGAGGATTTCCCCGATGCTAAGATCGAGGTCATTGACAGCACCGCCGCCACCGTGACCGAATCCATCGTGGTGGAAAACGCGGTGGCCATGCGGGATGCAGGCTGTACGCTGGACGAAGCCGTGACCTGGCTGGAAGCGGAAAAGATCACCAACCAGATCTTCTTCACGGTGGGTAATCTGGACTACCTCATCAAGGGCGGGCGCATCGGCAAAGTCACGGGCCGTGCCGCCAACATTCTGGGCATCAAGCCCATGATCCTGTTCAAGGAGGGCGAGATCTTCTCCGCTGGTGTGGCCCGCGGTCGCCAGAAGAGCTTTGAGAAGGCCCTCGACCTGCTGATGACCTATCTGGCCGAACACAACGGCACGCCCGACGACTACTGCATCACGGTGGGTTACGGCTACGATGCCGACGAGGGCAAGCGGCTCTGGATGCAGACCCGCGCCGCCCTGCGCGCCAAGTACCCCACCTGCGAGTGCAATGTTGTCCTGCTGCAGATCGGCTGCACCATTGCCGTGCACACCGGCCCCTATGCGTTGGGCATGGGCGTGATGCGGCGGTGGAAAAAACAGTAACTCCCTCAGTCGCCTCCGCCGGCGACAGCTCCCTCTCAGAGGGAGCCTTACGGCAGCGAAAAGCCTCCCTCTCAGAGGGAGGTGGCATTGCGTCAGCAATGACGGAGGGAGTTCCCACATAGTAAAAAAGAAGCCCCGACGAATGTCGGGGCTTCTTTTTGTTTTTCAGCCTTGATTTTTACGATGCACGATCACAGAAGACGGTGACACGGGTCTTGCCGCCGTAGGTGCAGGTGTACAGCACCAGGGCGTAGCCGCTGTGTTCCACTTCCTCCACACTGTGGGGGTCAAGCACTTCGACCTTGTTCACGACGTACTCATTCACGATGCCGTCCATATCGGTGAAGGTGACGCTGTCCCCCGCTGTGAGGGAGGTCAGCTTGCCGAAATGGCTCTCGTAGTTGTGTGCCGCAATGACCAGATCATCGGTGCGGGAAGAGCCGAACTGGCGGCAGGGGGCGATCTTCAGGCGGGGGTAGCTCCACTCGCTCATCACCGGCAGGTCAATGCCGATGGCGGGAATGGAGATCTCACCCACATATTCGTTGCCGTCGATCTCCACCACCGGGAGCTCGGGGTCCAAGGGGCCGCTCTCTGCCTCCGGTTCCGGGGTCTCCACCTTCTGCTGAAGGTCGGCTACCACGGTCTGGGCCTCGGCACCGGCGTGGGCATCCTCGTAGCGGTTGTAGGCGTACAGGCCGCCAGCCGCCAGCAGGAGCACCACACCCAGCACGATGCAGACAAGCCCGGGAGATACTTTACGCATTCTTTTCACGTTTCTTGCTGCGCTCCATCAGGTAGGCACCCACGGCCACCAGCACCAGACCGCTTGCCGTCAGAACAGGTATGGGCCAGTTCAGCTGACCGGTCTGGATCAGTTTGGGGCCTTCGGCCGGGCGGGCATCCGCCACCACGCTGGCCGGGGCGGTGGGCTCCGGTGCACTAGGG